>JAHEXZ010000003.1 GCA_023251835.1 Bacteroidota bacterium
TTTTAGTTATTAGTTATTAGTTATTGATTATTGGTTAATAGTTAATGGTTTATTAGGTTGATTAAAATAACAGCTTAGTCCCAACTGATAGTTAAGCAGAGGCATAGCCCTGTATGCAATTACCTGGTATGCTTCATTCCATATATTGTTTAACTGTATATATATCTTTAAACTTACTTTGTTATATGTTATATGCTGTGCAAGATGGATATTACCAATAGTATAAGGTTTTAAGTAACGCGCATTATCAGAAGTTGTATACCTATAGCCTGTATATACCTGTGTATATGTAAATAAAGTCCCTTTATAAGAGATGGAAAAACTACCCTGACTATTCTGTATTGGCACATATATCAATTGTTTATTTAATGAAACATCATTAGGTGTTGTGCTTTTCTCATTCGTGGACAGTATATAATTGTACATGCCTGACAATTGCATTTTGAAATCACCTGCTTTAAAAAGCGCATTTAATTTGTATTCAATACCGCGTGACCATACCTGCAATACATTTTCAGGAGTCCAGTTATTGTATTGGTTGGGAAGCCAAATGATCCAGTTATTAATAGTTCGATTAAAAGCAGTAGCACCTAATTCCCAATCCATTTTTTTGTAAGTGTATTTATGAATAAGACTAAGTTCTTCGCTCCAACCGCTTTCGGGTTTTAAATCAGGGTTTCCCTTAGCCCCTTGTCCGGCCCAATAGAGATCATTAAATGAAGGCAGCCGGTAATGTTTTGCTATATTCCCTTTTAATAAAAACAATCTTCCTGATTTACCTTCAATACCTATTGATGCAGTAAATGGAAGCGTTTTATTTTTAACATATTCCTGGCGTGCACTGATAACAGCCTGCCAAGTATTTTTTGAAGAATAAATTTTATAGTTTGCAAATAATGCTGTTCTGTTTTGGTTAACTTTGTTTATATAATCATCAGCAATTGCATCATTGTATGTATTATTGATTCCGATATTTACTCTGTCGGATTTTAAAATGCTGAACCTTCCTTCTGCTTCTGTGATTACAGATTTTGAAAAACTCTTTGAATTTTGGTTTATGGATGAATCTGTAAAACAGATATAATCACTAAAATAAGCCATACGTGCCAGAAGCTCTGCTCTTTCTCCCGTTCGCTGCCATTCGGATGTTATTCTGTATAGTTCATCTTTTTGTTTGGCAGTACTGATATTCTGTGTCATAGAAGGGGGAATATTTCTATCATTAAATTGATACCAGAACCGTGTATTTATTTTTTGATATGTATTGATTAGAAAATAATTTTCCTGTAAAATGCCATATTGGCTGAGCTCAGCATTGCTTTGTTTTTGTTCGGGCTTACCATATTGTGCAGTATTAATAAATGAAAAATCATTTTTAGCAGTATGGTTAAATAATTTCAATGAGCTTATCCATTTTTTTTTGCTCATCTCTATTGCTATCTGTTGCTGTCTGTCGGAGAAACTTCCAAAAGAAATATTGGCGGAAGTTGTAAGTCCACGATTGAAAACCGCTTCATTATTCAGATGGATAGTTCCACCAACGGCACCAGTACCCCATAATGCCCCAGCTCCACCATACTGTAATTTAACCTCATTTAAAAAGTTGACAGGTATAAGTGATAAATCTGCTTGTGCAAGCATGGAATTTTGCATATTGAAGCCATTCCATAACACCGCAGTATGGCTTGCTCCTGCACCTCTGAAAGAGCTTGTAGCTATGCTTCCCAGTCCATAAGATTTAATAAATACCTGACTCTCATTTGCAAGCAGATCAGCCAGGTTGTTATTAGAATACCGATTAAGAAGAGCACTATCAAGCGTTTCACTTTTATTTCCTGATGAAAAGACCATAAGCCGGGCAGCAATAATTTCTACTGCATCAAGTTGCTTTATGGTCTTGCGGGATGAAGTATCACTAACCTGTGCAAAGCCTGCGACAATAATAAATAGATTATAAATAACTAAATTGGTTCTAAACAAATTCATTACAAAACGATTAATTCTTCATTACAGAAGAATAAAAGCATTGATAACGAACGGTAAAACGGAACAGGATAGAAAAATGAAACTTATTTATCTATTCTTCGCCTTTTCTCCGAAAGCTACAAATGTATTTGCTAATGGCAGGTCTTCTGACTTGTTCTGTTTTTAACGGCCTTCCCATCCTTCAAGTAGAACAGTGGCAATGGAGTATTAAAAACGGTAATAGAACTCACAGCATCGGGAAATGTCCAGGATTTACACCTGATTCCCTTTTAATTCCGCAATTGCAGAAACCAAAAGCTGGACAAATGTAGATATTTTTTTTAATCCGCCACAGATTCACAGATTAATTTCCTGATAAATCTGTGAATCTGTGACAAAAAACAGTCGTTCAATAAGTATTTTTGTAAAAATTTTATTTATGAATTTAAATAAGAATTCCGTTTCTGCCCCATTTTCGAATCCGTCAGCGTTTATTTATATTGCCTATAACAAACCTGCTGGCATCATTTGTACAACAGAAAGGATTGAAGGAAATATAATTGATGCTATTAATTTTCCTACTCCTCTGCTCCCTGTTGGTCGTTTAGATAAAGATTCGGAAGGATTGATTTTACTGACCAATGATAAAAATAGTATAAACAAAATTATCCATCCCGACTTCGAACATGAAAAAGAATATATAGTAACGCTTAACCTGCCTTTACGGAATCAGTTTTTAAAATCTATGGCAACAGGAGTAAATATTGGTGATGCTGTTACCAAACCTTGTACAATAAAAGCTGAACCTGATTCAAAACGTATTTTCAGAATCATTTTAAAACAAGGCTTGAACCGGCAAATACGAAAAATGTGTAGTGTATTTGGCTACCAGGTACTCAAATTGCAGCGGGTAGGTATTATGAATATCAGGTTAGGGAGTTTAAAGCCGGGAGAATGGAGGTATTTATCGGATGAAGAGCAGAAAATACTAAAACTGCTTTTGTAATTTTAATAATCCGGGTGAAATCGATTTAATAAGTTGTTTTTTATTGTTGGATATACATTTTCTTAGCAGTTCATTAAGCAACACCAATATAACTTTATTCATTTACAATTTTTGCTGCAGTAACATATCTTGTAAAATAGATTCCGTTATAGTTCTCTGCTTTAGTTTTAGGATAAAGAAATAAGTAATTTTCATAATCAACTGATGTAGAATAAATAGAATTAAAATTTTGGATTTGTCTTAATTCCAAACCGTTTCCAACATCATTATACATTGTTCCGCTGTTGTAACAATGATTTATTGAGCACAATTTATCAGAAAGATTCAACTCGTGATCATTAATGATATAGCACCCCATAGTATTATTTCCTCTAAATGGTTTAATCATATTATGAATATTTCCACTCAATGTGATAATTTTCCAGTTTGGATATTTCTGAATTTGATTTTTTATTTTAATATACATTAAACTATCTCGATTACCAGAAACTTTATAGTCCTTTTTGTTAATATCAAAAAAGAATAATTTCACTTTTTTATTTTTATTGAGCGTTGAAATTAATTCTGCCCAGGCATAATTTTCCCGTCCATCAATTGCCCTCTTCATAAAAAACTCTGAGGAGTATATACTGGAATCAGAATGTTCTGATATAAACTTTGCCATTTCTTCTGCCGGAATTTCAAGTCCAAGCTGAACTGAATCTCCATTGCGTGTTAGTACTTGTGCCAGGCCTATTGTAAATTTTGCCGGTTCAATTGTTCCATGCATTTCACCAACCATTATAAGTTTGAAATCTGAGAAAAAATTATAAATTGTATCATTTAAAGATTCTAATTGGTTGACTTTAATAGCGTTCTCTTTTATAAAACATTTTTTTTTTTCAGATTCGAGATAAATCTCGACTGGCTCCATAGTTAATGCTACTCTACGTTTATTTAAACATGTTATATCCACGGTAGGTTTTAATTTCAAATCAATAATTTTGTGATTCACTATTATAGTTTCATATTGAGTTCCATAAATTTGCATTTTGTTGCTATTGATAAGCAAACGGTCTTCCAAATTTGCTATATTTTTCGGGGAAGTATCCCTTGATTTCCATAGTTTTTTAAGTAAACTTAAACAGTATCTTTGAAAAGTAGTATCATTGTCTGCATGTTGAACAATTACCCCAGCAGCCATGTCTCCTTCAGCTCCAACTTTAGAAATTTTAGGCCACCCATTTTTTTTTATTTCTTTCTTTAACCACTGTTGATTATCGATATCTATTTGTTTCTGTATTTTCCAAAGAGAATCTTTTATTTCCGTAGAAAGTAAATTAATTTTTGAATCTCTATACTTTTTGTCCAGGCTTTTTTTTTCCAAGATTGTTTTTAAGAACTCGGAATTAAGATTCACTTTTTCAATATACCTTTCAGTATTTTTTTTTACAATAGAAATTGTTTTTTTCCATTCTTCCAAATTAGAATTTTTTTTAACAATATCGTCATCATAAAAACTTTGTGTTGAAGTATATCTTAAACCTTCCTTTGCAGCGATTCTATAGAAATACAACGCACTGTCATTTTTGTTAATTTTCATTAGTGAAACGGCAAGGTAGTAATAGTCGACACGTTGTTTTTCCTTATAATTCAGACATTTTTTATAATAATATGATGCTTCTTGAAAAGAACTAATTCTATAGCAAGAATCTGCTTTAAATCTATAATCTAAATACTTTCCACACTGACAAAATACATGGAACGAATATAAAAAGAGCAGAATACTAATCCCAAGCAGCCTCATAAGGATTATAATTACATTTTAGTGGTTTTGAAAAGGAATCCATTTCATCTTGCACATACGCCCTGCAATCTATACAGATGTATCTATATTCGCAATCTTTTATGTACTATACTACTTCCGATTTGTACAGATATAAATATATTTGACTATTAATAATAAAACTCAAAATAAGAAAACAATTGATGAAGGTATTTATTAAGTGTACCTTCTTTTTTCATTTGAAGTAATTGCTCGTTCTTATAGGAAAAAAGAGCAGAAAATGTAGGTTGTTCATCCTCGACAAATTCATATCCGTAACTTTTCAATTTTTCGCAGAAATAGCGATAAATTTTCATTCTTCTCTTTCTGTTTTTATCTTGTGCTTTAAAAGAAATTAGTATATTTTCCGGTTGCATTTCGTTCACATGTTCCATATACACTCTTTCTAATTCATAAAAAAAGTATATCGAATAATTACTTTTATACTGTATCCATTGTCCAGTCCCTTGTTCTTAAATCAAATCTTTGAAATTTGTAGTGGCTATACCGTATCATTTGATAACTAACGGTTTCAATATAGACTCTATAAATTTCCAAATTAGTGATTCCCGAAATTTCAATTATTCCTAACCAAAGGTTACTTTCTTTTCTAACCCATTCAAATTTAATTACTGGTTTATCACTATACATAGATTACTCAAGATCCCTTCGTTGTAGCTTTTTCAATCCTATTTCTTTACGTGCCTTATTTGTCAGTTCTAAATCAATAGGTTTCTGAATATGTGTTTGGTTTGTTATAGAATCATAATGTTCTATTACAAAATATCGTTCCGGATTACCTTTTTTCAAGCATATCTTATCATATATTAGTGCATAATCATAAGCACCAATTTTTTTTGAAACTCCTCCTCTTTTCAGTTTTTCAAAAAAAGCAGAATCCAAAAATAAATATGGGGAGTGTAGCAATATTGTACTTATTTCAATAGGTTCTTTATAAAAATCAGGATATCCATACTTGTTTATAATATTTTTTAATAATATAGTATTTGTTGTATCAATTATCAATTGTTTGCGCCATATCGAATCCTTCTTTTCCTGCAAAAGTCCTGCTTTGTTTTCCATTGCAGCAATAATTCTTTTATTTAGATCCTGTTGATTTAAATCTTTTAGAGAGTCTAATTTATATGGATTTTCTTCACCAAGCATAACTATCCAACGATATTTTTGATCATCCAGGTATAGCTTATTTATAACAAGTGCTAAGCTATCCTTTATATATTTGGTAAGTCTTGTCTGAGAATTGGCATATAATGATAGATTAAATAAAATTGCAAAACACAAACATTTAATTCCAAACTGCTGTAATTGGATCATAATTGCATTTTTTAGGTTTTGATAGAATATCGGTATCATCTGTTATAAAAACACGACAATCAGGACAAATATATCTAAATTCACATATCTTACATACATCTATCATGTCTTTTTTTATACGCCAATACTCTGGCGGTATCATAATACATTACATTTAAACCTATAGCAGTAATAGCAAATGTATTGGTACTTGTGTAATGGCTTTTAAAATATAACCACTTTTTAAAAACATGTCCAGGTACAGTTTCATTTCAAAGCTGATATCCCTCGATGAGATGGTTACTGCAGGTACTGGTAATGCTTCAGCTTAGTTCATATGTGTCTAAAAATTAATCTTGTACATGTCTCTTTCTCGCAAACTCAAGATAATTTTCAATTGGTTCCAAACCCATACTTATTCTACGTTTATTTAAACATTCAATATCTATTGTGGGTTTTAATTTTAAATCCACAACCTTATTATTCTTCATTACTTCTTCGAACTGCGTTCCATAGACTTGCTCTTTATTGCTATTAATTAGTATACGATCTTCAAGATAAGCAATGTTTTTGGGATTCGTATCATGTTGCATTAACTGCTTTTTCAAAATTGTCAAACAGTACTGTTGAAAAGCTGTATCATTATCTGAATGTTGAGCAATTAGCCAGGCACCATTATCACCGTCTTGTCCAACTTTTGAAATCGATGGCCAGCCATTCTGTTCTATTTCTTTCTTTAACCATTCTTGATTGTCTTTATCAAATAGTTTCTGTATTTCCCAAAGCGAGTCTTTTTCATTAGCAGCAAGAGTAGTAACACCGGGATACCTATATTTTTGATCACTATTTTTTCTTTCAAGAATTGTTTGTAATAGACCAGTATTACTATTTATTTTACTAACAAATTTTTCGGTATTTCTTTTTACAATTGAAATTGTTTTTTTCCATTCTTTTAGATTTGCGTTATTTTGGATAACTGTATCAGCGGAAAAATCTTTTAGTGAATAATAATGCAGACCTTCTTTTGCCCCGATTTTATAAAAATAAAGTGCACTATCTTTTTTGTTAACTCTAATTAAACAACAAGAAAGATAATAATAATCAACTCTTTGCTGTTCTCTATAATTCAAGCACTTTCTATAATAAATAGATGCCTCATTAAATAATAACTTTTTATAACAGGAATCTGCCTTGAATTTATAGTCAAGGTATTCTCCACATTGTGAAAATAGAGCTAGCGAATAAAAATAAAGTAAAACATTAATCCCAAGTAGCTTCATACGGATTATAACTACATTTGGCAGGTTTAGAATATATATCTGATGGATTTTGAGTATACGCCCTACAATCGGTACAAATATATCTGAACTCACAATCCTTGCATACTTTTATTTGATCCTTATTAATATTCCAATATTTATAAAATTCCTTTTTATTTAGAGCTTCTTGTAATGTTGTATTTTGAACATTTCCAAAACTAGTTGTCATTGATGGACAATTTTTTATATCTCCATTTGTGTCAATGGATATTTTTTTATTTAAACAATTATTGTGTTTTTGAGATTCAGTAAATAGTTGAATATTAGTGTCAAAATAGTAATTATTAACAACCCCGCAATGAGATGCATCTGATACACTATCTTCAACATAGGAAATAAAACCAAGGTTCAACAAGGTATTCGATATAATTTTTTTTTGAGGAGAATTAAATACTGTTATTTGACGGATTCGCGGATTAAATGAAACTAATTGCAAAAGATCTTTCGGGTTAATAGATTTACTATATCTAATAATAATTTCTAAACAAAGAATAGAGCTTTCTGATATAATATCAGATATTTTTTTTAATAATTCAATATTGGTTTCATTAAAAACTCTTATTTGAAGGGCTTCACAATTAATTTCGATTAATTGCTTTATAACCGATAATACATTAAATTTAGATTTATCGTTAATGTCAATAATACAATTTGATACTTTAAGAGGTGAATCCCAAGTTAAATCTAAAGGTGGAAAGAGGTTTGGGGTATCCGTATAAAATCCCCAATTTTCCTTCACTAAAAGGTTGAAAAATAAATCTATCCCTTCAACGTTATCCCCATCGTACTTACTTTTTATTTGTTCAAGTGTCTTATTACGATTATTATTAATTATTTCAAATAATAAATTTGGTACAAATCTATAACGATTTAATTGTAAATCACAAATTATACTTCTTTTTGCTCCCTTCACAGGAATACAATTAGCAAATAGTAAGAAATAATCTTTATCATTAGAGTTTGGCATTTTTATTTTTGGTGTTTAATAATTCTTGAGATAGGCTTATGGTATTTAGTTGGAATAAAAAATGCTCCCTCGTGCTTTAGACTATATGCTGTATGTATTGAACTTTGCCTAGGCATTTCTTCCATTGAATTATAATATAGCGGCAATTTTTTCAAATTATATTTGCCAATAACTTTTTTCAATATGTTTTCTTTTTTCATGTTTTTTAGACTAAATATTGAGCAATTTTTTTTTCAAGAAAATAGTTACATGGATGCGATACCATTCCAAATTGTCCTGCGGGATTAACTTCAAGAAAAATATAGTCATTATTTTTTGTATGTATTAAATCAAATGATCCAGTATTTAATTTATATTTTTTCATGAAAGCTCGTAATTTGTTTTGAATATCATTTGGGAGTTTATAAGGAATCACTCTATTAGGCTTAATTTCGTCATAAGCACGAAAATCTATGCTAGTCTGTTTATTATCCTGAGAAAATATTGCCATCGTATAAAATTGACCAGAAAGAAAAAATGATCGAAGCTCATATTTCTTTTCAATATATCTTTGAATTAAACATGGTTTAAAATCAGGAGGGAGCCTATCTATCTCACTTTTTCTAAAAAGTTTTGTGTAAGGGATAAAATACTTTTCATTTGTTTTGTGAAAAGCAATGTTATGAAGCGGTTTTATTATGATTTTATTATATTTATTGAAAAATTTAACTATTCCCTTCTTTTGATTTGTTATAATTGTTTCAGGAACTTTTAACCTACATTCAATAGCAATTTCCAGTTGATTAATTTTATTTAAATTATGAATATTGGGATTTCCTAATGTTTTTTTCTTTATGAGTAAGGAGATAAAATAGTTATAAAATGCATTAGCTTCATTGATTACATTTCTTTCGATTCTGTCCTTTAAATTTTTATCGATTTTTAATTCAAAATCGAAATTCATATATTCAGGTGTTCGCCTAAACCAAACTGATTTGATTTTGGAGATATTTATATTCTGCCCCTCTACTTTAATTTTACAACGCTTATTTTCCTGATTCGAAATTCGAATTGAAGAAGGTAATCGTGTGAATTTGGCTTTGGAATTTATCCTGATCCAAAAAATGTTATAAAAATTTAACCACCCAATTACATAATTGGAGGAGGGATCGACTTCAATAGTATTAATTATGACCAAGCCTTTGATTATTATTAATTTCACATACTCGTAATAAAACAACTTTACCATTTCTGGTTATTCCAATATTCTATTTTGAGCACAGGAGGCGGCCCCCCAGTACTTGTTGTATCATTATCACTATCACAATCACCATCAGGTGAAGTTTGTGTTCCAGTTATTGTATCTCCTGTTGTAGTTGATACGCTCAGTCCTGAATAGACTCCAGTCCCTACTTTGGTTTGAATACCATATGATTTAAATTTTCTAAATTGACTTTTCAAAGTGTCTTTCTCAATTCTTTTCATCTTATTTTCACTGTTTCCCTCTACACAGCAAGGTTTTAATTAATATTTACTAACGAAATTTAACTATACTTAAAGTCGAATGCCTCTATTGAAACTACAAAAGTTTCGGCTTTTTCTGTTGAAGCAACAAGTTTATAACCTGCCTGAAGAAAAAAGTTTGAGCAATTAATTACATGACCAAAGCTTGTTGCAGTTGCCGTTGGAGTTATTGCACTTACCTCAATTTCCGTAAAAAGCATAGTGCTGCTTCCTGCTGAATTTTGAATATATAACCTTACCATCCCGGGAGTAGTGGTGCTGATTGCTTTTACAAAAAAACGTTGTATCTCAGCCCCAAGATAGGTATTATCTGTAATCATTATTACAACTATAGTTCCTGTACCGTTTAAATTAGAATTGGCAACAGAAATGGTATCAAAGCCATTTTGTGCTTTATACATAGTCCTGTCGAAGATAGCTGTTGTGCTGTATGATATATCTAAACCTAATGCAATCACATTAAAAGTTTCAGCATTCTCTGTTGATGCTTTTAGTACGTCACCGGGTTGTAAAAACAAATCAAGGTCAAGATTTGCTTCGAAGCTTTTATCTCTGGCGGATTTTGTGATGTTAGGCACAGGTATTTCTGCTAAAAGGAATGGATTGCTTACTCCATTATAAATGAACAAACGCACCATTCCTTCCGTTGTGTTTGTTTGGGCTTTAATAATTACAGACTTTATTACTGTTCCATTTGATGCGCCTGTTATTACATCTCCCATTGTGCCCGTTCCATCTCTTCTCACATTAGAAGTAGAAATGGTAACCATACCTGTGTTTACACTGTATCTTGTATCTTCAGCCATATTAATTATTTTTTATAAATTGGTTTTAACATGTACCTGAGCCATTATAGAAACATTCAGTGGATTAGTTGCCCAGGAAGCTGTAACATATTTAAATTCTATATAATTGCCGGCTGACACAGCAATATTTAAACTTGTATTTGAATAGCCTGTTACTGCTGCTGTTTGTTGTATTCCGCTGCTAACAAGTGTATCGGTGCTATTATTTAATCGAATATAAATTGAGGATGTTTCAGCAGACCCAAAGGTACCTGAGGCTAAGCATAAAATATAACAGGAATCTATGATGCCGTCAGTAGGAATATATAATCTACTCCAACCTCCGGTGGTTCTAAGCGCATTTAAAATATTCGAACCGAAATAATAGGTTGTTGCATCTGCAGGATTAACAGGTACACTTGCTAATTGCCCGTATAATGCATATCCTAATACATTACCTGTAGGATACTTCCAATCCATACCTTCAACAGTAATGGCAAATGTATTGGCATTTTGTGTTGTAGCTAAAATTTTATACCCTGCCTGCAAATTAAAACCGTCTTCCGGAAAATCAATCTGATGAGCAAAGCTTCTTGCAGTTGACGTTGGAGTAACAACAGGAACAGGAATTTCAGTAAAAAGTTTAGTTACCGTTGAACCAGAGTTTTGTATAAACAATCTAATCATTCCATCTGCTGTGCTACTGCTCACCCCTTTAATAACAATAGACTTTACTTTACATCCATTGTAAGTGCCGGAAGAACCTGCGGTAAAAACAGTTACTACAGTGCCGGTTGTACCATCTAAATTGCTATTGGCAACTGAAATGCTCGCAATTCCGGTATTGGCTGTGTAGTTTGTACTTTCAGGTCTTACACTGCTATTATATGCCCAATCTAACCCTTCTGCTATAATATTAAAGCTATCAGCAACCTGAGTTGATGCTTTAAGAATAGCACCAGACTGTAAGTCCAAATCTAAAGGAAGATACATTTCAAACCCTTCATCGGCAGATGACTGAGTTACAATTGGAATTTCAACTTCAGCAATTAGTTTTGCGCCAGCACCTTCATCTACAAATAGTCTTACCATGCCTTGCGCAGTGGTACTTCCTACTGCTTTTATTGTTACAGATTTAACCTTAGTTCCATTGGAAGCTCCTGTTATAACTGTTCCAACGTTCCTGTACCATCAAGGTTTGAGTTTGCGGTACTTATTGCAACCATACCTGTATTTGCGGTATATAATGTTTCTGCTGCCATATTTTTCTATTTTTTATTGTGGATTATATATTATTTAGTTAATTACCTAATTTATTTAGAAATAAAAGCCAAGTGCTTCCACTGTTACAATAAATGTTTCAGCTTTTTCAGTTGATACGCTCAAAGTCTGATTAAGACCTAATAAAAACTCTATATCTAACACTGTCACAAAACTATGGTCGCTGGCTGATTTTGTTACCGCAGAAATCGGAACCTCAGTAAACAGATAGTAGCTGCCACCGGCATCGAGATAAAACCGTATCATTCCGGATGTGGTATTACCAGTAGCCTTTATAATGATTCTTTTTACTATAGTTCCATAGTCTTGCGGCCCAGCACCAGTTAAAATTGGTGTAATTGTGCCGGTACCATTACGGTTAGGATTTGCAGTTGAAATCGTTACAGATTGATTTTCGGTCTGGTATTTTACTCTTGAACTTATCATAGCATTAAATTTGTTTTGAAAGCCCTATGTGTATAGATTTTCAGTAGTTAAAATTGTTTTTTTTTGCAAAAGTATCGATATTTGACAAATATTTAATTTTCGGCTAAGGAAAAACAAAATTTCCTACAATGCAAATTTTTTCATCAACAATGTTTAGGTAGAAAGTTGATAAGTGCGTATATAAGGTTAATATTTAACTGTTTATGGATAATAAATAATGCTGAAAATTAGGGCTGGATTAATATTATCAATAATGGCAGGATGCCCAATGAAGTAGTGATTGTGTTTCTATAAATATCCGACTTCATCCTTCGCAGAGCTTCGGAGAAGTACCCTCTGTGGGGTAGAACTGCTTTAATGCGGAAAATTTATCTCCTGAGCCAGGGTCGGCTGGCTGGCTTTACCAACATAATGTTCTGGTTATTACCTTAAACTTTTGACAGCAGCATAAAACTATGCTGAAATCCCTGGTAATTGTTATAAATTATTATGTTTCTTAAGGGTTTGCTTATTGTTTGTTTTTTTACCATGTGCACCGGCACATGCTGGTCTTGAAGAATATAATTCGCTAACCATAAAGCAAAGGCTGAAGCCGTTTGAAACTCACCCAACATGTGCTTATAACGGGCAACAATAGCATCAGGAACAACAGATTCTATTAATTCAGAATAAGTAATATACCTTTCGTCTCCATTCTCGCCAGTCAGAAGCATATCTATCTCGTCATTCTGTAGCTGGCTATTGAAAAGGAACTCTTTAAATACTTCTAATACTTCATTTTTATCTGTTGTATGTATTGTTTTTACATTCTTCAAAATAGAAATGGCTCCTTCTTTATTATTGTTTACAACAAACATAGCAACACCCTCCCCTGCAATACTTCCTGTTGTTTTACCAGTGTATAATTCGCTATTATTAATTATTTCTTTTTTTATATAGCCACACAAATACTCTATATTAAAGTTATAATCCGATATTTCATCTAATCCTCCCAATAAATAAGTATGTGCCGGATTATCATCTAACAGCATTTCTACATCAATTAATGCATTTTCAAAAGCCAATCCCCGATGAACATGAGTAATATTGTATCCTTTATTTTTAGAAATAAATCCAAGCTGGGCAGCAATAGCATTTGGGGTGCTTTGAACAAAGTTGGTTGGAGTAAGCACTCCCTCTTCGTACTGAAAAATCTGATTTAAAAATTTGATACAGTCTTCCATTCCACCGTTAGCAGTGCCTATAATTATTCCATCCAGATTAGTATAGTGCTTTAACAAAGGGCCGGAAGCAGAAACAGCCATTTTTACTGCTTTCCCCATTCTCCTGAGAATTGCTGGCGGAATGTCTGCACTCGAAACTTGTTTTGCATACAGCTTGTTATCAATGCTTGTCAATAGGTTATCCAGATTAACTTCCGGAAAAGAAATCTGTGGAGAAATACACACTGTATGATGTATGTAAAACATAATAAGATTTAGTAAGTGTTTAAATTTTATTCAAAAAAAATATTATAGCCCACCCAATATTCTCGACAAGCTCGAATTGACTGGCGCGCGGTCACTTCGAGCTTGTCGAGAAGTGTGGGCGGTAAACATATATGTAAATTATTATAATAAAATTTGAACAGTTACTTATACTTTTGAAAATATCAGTGAGCTGCAATTACCACCAAAACCAAAGGAGTTAGACATTACATTTTTTATCATTGCTTTTGAATACACCTGCTCAGGTATAAGCCTGGTAGCCTCAATTGATTCTTTAAAACTAAGTGACGGATATATCTCCTGATATAACAAATTAAGAATACTATATACTGCCTCAATAGCACCTGAAGCACCCAATGTATGGCCAATATTTGACTTAGTAGAAGTAAAAGCGGGTACTTTATTTTTAAATATTTTAATCATAGCTTTACTTTCCACCTCGTCATTGTTTTCTGTTCCTGTACCATGTGTATTGATATAGTTAATTTCATCAGGATTTAAGCCCGCTTGTTTTAATGCCTTTTCCATGGCTAAATAGGGGCCATCTCCATTTTCAGATAATGTGGATGGATGAAAAGCATCATTAGTATTTGCATAACCTTTTACTTCGGCCAACTTTTTTTTATCACTTGTATGCTGCTCTGCTTCCAATACAAGAAATGCAGCCCCCTCTCCTAAGTTAAGTCCATCACGGTTTACATCAAATGGTGAACAACGGCCGGAAGATAAAATATGTAATGAATTAAAACCATTTATTGTAAATTTTGCAAGACTATCAGCCCCGCCCACTATCGCTCTTTTGGCATACCCTTTTTTTATTAGTCTCACTCCGTACATAATGGCATTTGCTGATGAAGAACAAGCAGTGTTGATGGTATTGATGATGCCATGCATGGCAAATTTTTGTTGTAAATAAATACCAACAGAACCACAGTCATAAGAAGCAACGTATTCGGATCCGGAATCACGTTGGTTGGCATCACGGTACAATTCATCTGTTAAACACATGCCGCCTACTGTGTTGGCAAGGATAAGTGCTGTATTCTTGTCTGAAATATTCTGATTGGTCAACCCAGCCTCCTGAACAGCCTGATTAAATGCATGTAAAGCTAATAAAGAAGTTCGGGAAACACCTTTCTCCTTTATACTAAGTAGTTTTTTTAATTCTTCATTTGAACGTTTTACTTCACCAAATAACAAACTATCTGCATATCGTGTAGAAAACCCTTCTAATGAACCAATACCACACCTGCCCTCTTTTAAACCATCACGGTTTGATTCCAAAGAATCGCCCAATGCGGTTAGTATACCCATTCCGGTTACATAGACCTTTGTCATGTAATTGCTTATTTGGTTCTATGCTTCACAATATAATCCACCATGGTATTGATATCTACCAATACTTTTCTGCCTTCTTTGGGATCTTTAATTTTAATTCCATAATTACGATCCAGCAAAACTATCAACTCAATAGAATCTATTGAGTCTAATCCCAGGCCTTCTCCAAACAAAGGTTGATCATCTTTAATATCTTCCGGTTTGGTATCTATTAAATTTAAAAATTCTATAATTTTTTCTTTCAGTTCCTGTTTTAATTCCTGGGATCCCATTTATTGATTATATGATTTGATTTTTTTGCAATTTAAACAATGTAAGCAATTGAATACCAATAGTAATTGCAATTATCGGTAAAACATTTTTAAAAACATCTACACTATTACCACCCTCCAAAAATAATTCATAATACGACTCCAAACACCAGTGTAATGGAGATAATTTCATAAGAATACGAAAAGAATCCGGCATGGCAAAACTTGGAACCAAAATGCCACCCAAAGCTGCTAATATTACTATTGAAACGGCACCAAAGCCATTTGCCTGTTCCTGTGATTTAGCATATACTCCAATACAAATAGCGTAACTTACAGCACACCAGCCACTAAAAAAAGAAACTACCAGTAAACTGAATAAATCATCTGGCAAATGTAAGGCTGGTAAGCCAAGAAATGGAAATAGCAATACACCAATTGAAAATATGACAGCAACCTGAAGCAAACATATTCCAATGTAAGTAATTTGCTTAGACAGCAGACTTAGCAGATAATTTGTTGGAAGTGTTTTTAAACGAATAAAGCTGCCACTTAACTTCTCCCGAACAACACCACTTCCAAGAGATGTTACTACAAAAAACATAGCAAAGATGGTCCAGGCCGGTATATTGTGTTGTGTAGCATTAGGCACATTTTTATTACCACTTTTTGAAACAGGTATTTCATCTATCTTCACACGGTTTTCTAAAATATCTTTTTCCAATGCAGCAGGGAGCTTGCTGTCATTTAATGACAGATAAATTGTATTTAATATTTGTTTACTTTGTACCAGTTCCAAAGCAGAGAGCAACGCTCCATTTATTGATCTCAGATAGGATTGCTGTAGTACCGGGTTATAATAAAGTTTAACAGATTCTCCAATAGTATATTCCGAAGAAGTGCTGTCAATTCCTAAATCACTTAATGCCTTTGAAGAAATGCTTTTTGCTTTTTCAGTAATTTTAATGGAAAAATCGGCAGGAATATCTATCGCAACCAGCGCATCCTTTTTATGCATCTCATTTGTTACCTGCTCAGGTGTGAACTGTTTAGGCACTTCTGTGATAGCCGATAAACCGGCATTAGTTATGGCCTTAATAAACTGGTTGCTGATTTCTCCGCTATCTCTGTTACAAACGATTACCTGAATTTTATTTTCATTTACCAATTCAAAAGTGCTTGCCTGAAGGCTTGTGATCACAATTACTAAAATAATGGGCATCAGGAACATGAACGTCAGACCGATTTTATCCCGCGATAAAACCCGAAAGTCTTTTATGAGTGTTGCCCAGAGTTTGTACATGTTATAGAGATTTCTCCCCTACTTGACTTATGCTATATTTTTAATATTTCGGTGCGCTGCACCTTTTAATTTGGGTATTCTTTTATTGCTACAAATGTTACGCGGCTCTGCCGCTTATTGCTCATCTTATATGTATAAGAAAGCGGCAGAGCCGCGTAATATTTGTAGATACATAGAGTAAACAATAATTTAAGGTGCAGCGCACCGGAATATTGAACTAACTTCAATCCCTATACGCTTTACCAGTCAGCTTTAGAAACAATCCTTCCAAACCATTTTCATTATGGAAAGATAATAAATTCGCCAGAACATCATTGGCTATAATACGGCCTTCATCAATCAATGCTATTCTGTCGCATAACAATTCCGCTTCATTCAACTGGTGGGAAGTATAAATCAATGTGGTTCCCTTTTCATTCAATTCTTTCAGATAAGAAATTATAGCATGCCGGCTTTGTACATCCACGCCCACAGTAGGTTCATCTAAAAATAATATACGCGGTTGATGAATTACTCCGATAGCAAGGTTAACCCTTCTTTTCATACCTCCTGAAAATTGCATAACAGGTTTGTCTTTTACCTCAGTTAATCCGATTATTTTGAGCAGTTCATCTGTTCGTTTTTTAGTTTCAGCACGTGATAAACCGGCCCATGCACCAAAAAATTCCAAGTTTTCTTTCGGGCTAAGTTCCTGGTAAAATGAAAAGTCCTGAGGCACAAAGCCAAACAATTTGTTCAATGCTTTGTCTTTATTTTTTATTTCATTTCCAAATAGTTTAACACTTCCTTCGTGAAAGTGTATTAACCCGGTAAGAATGCTCATCAATGTTGTTTTACCAGCTCCATTCGGACCTAATAAGCCAAACGTTTCTCCTTCATTAATTTTTAAATTGATATCGGATAAACTTTTGGAAGTTTGATCGGGGTAGGTAAATGAGAGGTGTTCTATATAAAGTGCCAGATTATCTTTTACCATTTGATTTTTGATAATGCAGTAAATGCCTGCTTTTCAATTTCAGCAATTTCGTATAGATAGTTGCTCACTGTATTAAAATCTTCCTGAGAGCTGAGGCGACCTTTATAAATACCAGCTGACTGAACAGCAGCATCTCTCCAAAGATCACCTGATTTTGTAAACATTTTGGATATTTCCAATAATTCATCTTTAGGAAAATACTGATATGCTTCCTGTAGAAAAGCACCATAGATATATCTGAATCCTCCACCTCCTGTTCCTATTTCTTCCTGCATACGAACCAATTGAGCCAGATAAAGTTTAGATTTTTCAAGACCTAAATTATCTCTCCATTTTTTGATTTTATTGGCAGTATATTTAATGCCGCTCACTCCCGCAATATTCCCAGGTATATGAAGCATATCCCTCACATTACGTTTGATGCCGGATTTTACAGCTTTACGTATCTGTTCATCTGCTACTGTTACTGCTTTTTTTGCAAAATATATCTGTCCCTTAGGTGCTAAAGCTCCTTTAGCAAATCTCACTCTTTCTAATTCGTAGTCACTCAGTGAAGTAACGGTTTCCATCACCGGATCGCTAATAAGGTAATGGTCATTCTCCTTACCATAAACAATTATATTATGTGCATTGAAATGAAAGCGATATTCTTTTGGGAAATAAGTAAGAAAATAAACTCCTACCTGACATCCCACAACCCCGCCCTCAGCAAGCTGCTGATCCAAAAACTGGCGGGCTTTTTCTTTTGAAGAAAAGGTTTTACGAACAACAGGAATGCCCAACGCTTTGCTTGTTCTTTTAAAAATAAGTCCGGGCATTGTTCTAAAAGCAATGGCAGGCCCATTGTTTATTTTCAATAAAGGTATATAAATATAAAATAGCCCGGAACCAATTCCAAAGGCCAATGGCTCTGTAATTTGCTTAACCCCAGCCTGTCCTAACAAATTTACGGTTACTCCATTTTCACAATGAGCAGCCTGAATATGCTTAAAATCAGCTTTCATACTAACTCAATGTTCTTTAATTTATCTATTGTAATATCAAAAGTTTCAGCGTACAACTTTAATTTTTTTCCGGATAACTTATTGAATACAAGGGGCTTTAGGTGTCGGTTGATAGTCCACTTGAAAAAGCCGGTATACGCAGACAGGATTGCTATATCCATTAATTTCAGTTCCATATAGTAAAGAATGGGGCTTGTTTCACCATTCAATACTTTTGCTTTTGCTTCAGCAATTCGTTTTTCAATATCTTTCCAGGCAACATCTAATGCCGAAGTTTTTACATTCCAGCCTGTACTCAAATCAGTAGTATATTTACCGGTTTCATCAACCGCATAGCACAACTCTTTTGTGAAATTTTTTAAAGAGCTCGGATCCTGTGGAACTTCCTTTTTCTTCACCTTCTTAGCAAACAGTTAACAGACCAAAAACATAAGAGAATCTTGCACTTTCAGGAACAGCCAGCAATAATTTCTGCCCCTTTTTAAGCATATTATTACTTAACATTTCTTCTATCATTAGATAGATAGAAGCAGCACCAACATTGCCAATGGCAGATAAATTAGTAAACCATTTTTCATTTGGGATATGTAAGCCGTTAGAATCTAAGTTTTCAGCAATCTTACTTCTGAAAAACTCACTCGACATGTGAGGCAAAAAATAATCAATATCATTGATATTAAACTGCCGTCTGTCAAGAATATCCTTTAATTTATTAAATCCAAGAGGTACAATATGCTGGCTTAACAATTTTACATCCTGTTTAATGCTCATAATGGATTTATCAGCAATTTCTTTTTGGGAAAAATCTAAGTAGCTTTTTAAACTACCATCCGAAAGTTTATCAGAAGCCATATACATACAGGTTTCTACCTGGTGGGCATAAGATACACCTTCAATCCAATCAATCCTTAAGCTGATACCCCCCTCATTAGGCTTATTCTGTAATAAAAAAGCGGCAGCACCGTCAGAAAGCATCCACCTTAAAAAATCTTTCTCAAAACTTAAGTAGGGATTTTCTTCCAGTGAGGCCAGGCTATTTAGTTCATTTTCAAAAACAGAAGATTTAAGTAATGCCGAAGTACGCTCTGAACCCGCAGTTACAGCATTTTCTATGTCTCCACATTTAATGGACATGTATGCGTATTTCAATGCATGCATTCCGGAGCAACAATTACCTGAAGGAGAAATGACCTCCATTGGAGAGCAATTTTTTAACTCACCATGTACCATCACCGCGTGTGAAGGCATCATCTGGTCAGGAGCTGAAGTGCCACACGCAAGCAATTGTACCGCCCCTATTGGCAACTCAGAATTTTTGAATAAAGATTTGATGGCCAGGGCTGCCATCTCATAGTTAGTATGAGTTGATTTGCCTTCTTTATCCAAAGCATAATACCTGCTTTTAATCCCGTTATTTCTTAAAACAATACGCCTTGATTTTGAGGATTGTCCATTAATGAAGCCTAAATAAGATTCCATTTCATCATTTGAAACCGGCTCATTCGGCAAAAACTTTGCAACTTTAGTTATATATACCTGATACGTCATTAAACTAATTACTCCCTCAATTTTTAATGAATCTTGGCAGATTTGAAAAAACAAAACTGTTTAGATTCGGTCGAAGTATACTCCTAAATAATATTCTTTTTTATTTTTTATACCCTTCATTGAAAAAGGCTGAATAAACAGCTTGTAAATTGCTATCACCACAGGCGAAACCGCAAATAAAGCAACTATCAGATAGTATTTAAACAATCCAAGCCATAATGCCCTGTTTTTCTTTTTCACAATAGTTTTTGCCCAGATGGTGAATATTTTCTTTGCTCTGGGTTCAATAAACATTAAATTGGTTTTTACTTCAACAGCTCCATTCTTAACCAATTCGGCCTGCAAACTTAAATAATTATTTTCTTTAATTCGCTTATTTATTATTTTACCATATATAGCTGACCGCTTTATGTCTTCGTCCGAAATGCCAGGCACTGGAAACATACCCAGAAATTTTTCTTTTTTGCCCTTCAACATCCAGTATAAAATAGAAACCGCACTGGCTAAGTTATCATGGCGGTCTCTGAGTACGATATTTCCAATCAGGTTTGCCTGAGCCTCTTTTAACAAGGTTTTAACTCTTTCCTGGGCAGCAATCCACATATTTCTTGAACCAATAAGTGTAATTACATTGGTTCCTTTTAAAATTCTGATAAAATCAGGGTTATTCAATAATGAATTAGCAGGAATACTTGGAGATAAAAACCAGGGTTGATATGCAAAAATAATCAGGTCATAAGAAGAGTGTTTAAACTCTGTTTTTTCCAAAGGAACAGGAACACCCAAAACGCTTTCAGGCATTACGTTAAAAAAGCACTCCCCACTCCAGGGAAATGTATAATTTTCGACAGGTTCAATACTTTTTATTTCAACATCCATACCCTCCTCAAAGAAGGGTGTTGAAAACTGATGTACAATATCCTTTAACTGACCTGTCTGAGAATAATAAACCAGCAGTATTTTTTTATTCATTTAAATACAAATTCAATTATTTGACATACTCCGACTAATTTTTCCGTAAAAGTCATTGTCGAGATACCGAGTTCGGGAATTGCGCCACAACCTCGTCTGATAATAACCCCTTTTTTATAAATTTTCATACTCAAAGCCTCGTCTTGTCCTAACTTGACTTTGATGAGTATCATTTCAACTTCTTTTTTGTCCATTGTCGCTATCGTTTTATAATGTGCGCTAACGTCAGTTTGTCTAAAAACTAAATTTTGCCAAGCAAATATAAGTTAATTACACTTTTACGCCTGTTTTGTTTTAAAATTTCGAGTTCAATAATTTTTTTGTTTTCTTCATCCGCCTGCGCCAATACTTTATTGTATTGGTTTAGTTTATTGTCAATGTATTCGATATGGCGTTCAATTTTCTTTTCATTAAAATTATTTTTCTTACTGTTTTGTGCCCTAAGTTTCGTGCTGTCACCAGCAATAAGTTTACCGCCAATTAACTCAAACTGTTTGGTAATGCTCACCGTGTAACGAAACACTTTACGAATGGCTTTTTCATTATCTCGTCTGAAATTAGAAATAGTATTATGGTCGGGCATCAGCTCTTTCATTAACCACAGGAGTTCAATGTTGCGTTTACATTCTTTTTCAAACACACGTGAAGATCGAATGGAGTTTAAATAACCATAAACATATAATTTGAGCAAATCTTTTGGATGATAAGCAAGTCGGCCTTCGAATGTTTCCTTGGTGATGAATTTAAAATCTGCAAGGGTGATGCTTTCTACAAAAAGATCGATGAGCCATATTTCGTTTTCTGAATCGATTATTTGGTCTAAACTCTCAGGGAAAAGAATGCTTTGGGTTGGGTTTTTTCCTTGGATATATTTCATGCCGCAAATGTAAATCGTACAATAAAATAAATGATGGGATTTCAACAAAAATTATTCAACATTTTGATGTGAGTTTTTAGACAATTTGACGGTACGCAGCTACAAACTGTGCGGGATTAAAAGCACTGCAACTGTCTTACCGCACAAAGTTTATTAAAAATTCCTAAAGGTTATGGCAAGCGTCAACACTTTCTTGCCGGTGAAAAAATGCGCTTGAAACTTGCACTTCCTCCACATTTTTCTTTAGCACCTATGTTAGAGGCCGCCCTTTATTTGTCTTATACTTTGTTCAATGTTTTTATTAACTATTTTGTTTTATTATATCCGAAATAATAATACAAAAGTCCTTGGGAAGCCAATGTTGGAAAAGAAGGTAAGTCCCATAAACCTTTAGTGTCAATAAATACAATACAAGATTCCCATCTTGCAGCAAATTCTTTCAATTCCTTTAATTCCTTTTCATTTAAATCACTAACTGAAGAAATTGGTCCATGAATTTCAAGGATGCTTTCTCCCCTTAATTGAAATTCTTTTGGCTGGTCTTTTTGTTCCATAACTTTAATTGTTACTTTTTCCCAGTCTTCCTTTTTTTTCACTTCACAGTCTTGGCTGTATGATAAATTACTAACCAAATTGCCTATTAGGAAAAAAGGTAATAGTATTGTAGTCTTTTTCATATTATATAGTTTTTTGATGGTTACAGCTAACGGCAGTTTGTCTAAAAACTAAGGTTTGCCAAGCAAATATAAGTTAATTACAGTCGTTACAGCTTGTAGCACCTGTTATATGCTTTAAGCGCCACACAACTCGGCACCTTAAATGTTTGGTCAGCGGTTGTCCTTTTTAATTCTTCCAATTTTATTTATTGATTTATATTCAAGACTTTCAAAAACATAGAAATCGTCTCGTGTTCTTTCTGAAAATGAAAACTCGCCAGTCACAAAATAATAGTTTTGGGTCTGTGAATAATATACTTCATATTTATGGTCTATTGAGGAAACATTCGTTGAAATAATTTCATCGACTATTTTTTCATCATTTAGATAAGCTGTTACTTGAATGTCATAGTATAATATCGAGTCATTTTGATAATATTGTACGTTCCGAATGTTTAAAGTGTCTGTTTTGAAAACTATAGAATCTAAGGTTGTTTTAGAGGGAATGAATAATTGATATCGACTATTAAAATCTTTTGTAGAAATAACTTTATTCACTTTCGCAAATGTTTTACACCGATTTTCTGTGAGATAGTATTGTCCGGTTTCAATAGTATCATAATACAAAAAATAGACACTATCATTTCTAAAAGTAATGTCATAAAGACTTTCGTCTTTGCCTTCTTGATATAGAAACCAATATTTGCTCGGGCATGAATTTAGGTAGATATTGTCGACTCTCGTTTGTAAAACATATTTCCCATCTTTTGAGAAGTAAATAGAGTCTGATGTGGAAAATAGATTAATGCATATCAGGCTGAACAAAAGTGTCAATATACAGTGCTTCATTATAATCTGGTAAAGCCGTATCAAAATGTCTTTTTGTATTATAACGATAATTCGAGCAAAAGATACATTTTTCGCGCT
>JAHEXZ010000020.1 GCA_023251835.1 Bacteroidota bacterium
AATACCTTGTGTTAGCCTTAACTTTTATGAGCGTTGCGATGATTGTATAGATGAAACTATTTGTGGTATACGTGACGTAATGACCGATGTAAGAGATGCTTCCCTTAAAATTCTTTCAACAACCACACTGGAAGATATTTTGCAGCGCGAAGGAAAATTGAATCGCATCCTCATTAACAAGGAGAATACAAAAAACTAAACTACTCTGCATCACCCAGCGTAAAGTAGTTTAGTTTTTTCCCCTTACCCAACTCCTATTGTACCTTATATTTATATACAGAATGTAGTTCTTTTTCATTGGTAAAAGTTACATTCAAATCTTTTATCAATCCATCCCCAACACTATATACCCATCCATGGACTGCCAAAGGCTGTGCGTTTTTCCAGGCATTTTGAATAATAGTAGTTTTACATAAATCATATACCTGCTCCATTACGTTTACTTCTACAAACTTTCTGGCTCTTAATTTTTCATCAGCAATACCTTCTAACTCACGATGGTACATTTTATAAACGTCCTTTATATGTCGTAGCCAATTGTCAATTAATCCATATTGTTTATTCTCCATAGCAGCACTTACTCCACCACATTCATAATGTCCACATACAATGACATGTTTTACTTTAAGTACTTCAACAGCATAAGAGAGTACACTTAGCATATTCATATCGCTGTGTACTACCATATTGGCGATATTGCGGTGTACAAACATATCACCGGGCTGAGTTCCTGTAATTTGATTGGCTGGTACACGGCTGTCTGAGCAGCCTATCCATAAGTATTCCGGTGTTTGACCTTTTGCTAATTTTTCAAAATAATGTGGATCCTGTTCTAATTGTTCTGCAACCCATTTTTTATTGTTTTCGAGCAATTGTTTATATGATTTTTCCATAGTTGATCTTTTTTAATGTTATTAATGTGCTTTTATCCCATTAAATTCAGGGATATTTTTTAATTCCACAGTTATATTTTTTAACACTGCGGTATTATCTTTAAAGTCATGGATGATTTCAATAACATCCATATCTATATTACGTGATTTACTTCCATCAATTACCACATGAGCACCCTCAGAGAGATGTTCCAGGGTAAGTGCGATGCTCCCTTTATTAAGGAAAGAAACATCTTCTGCCAGCTGAATAATAATTTTATCAATAAGTCCATCATCTTTTTCTTTTTTATGAAAGGTATAAGCGCTCTTATAGTTATTTCGCAGAATAATGAATGCAGAAACAACCATACCTGCTGCAATCCCTTTTAATAAATCTGAAAACTGAATAGCTATTACAGTTATTATAAATGGCAAAAACTGCTCCCATCCCAGTTTAAACATGGAAGTGAATAGTGATATTTTTGCAAGTTTATATCCTACTACTAATAATACAGCAGCAAGGCAGGCAAGCGGTATTTTATTCAAAAGCGGAGCAAAACCAATGATACTTACCAATAAAAACAGTCCATGAAAAATGGCGGAAAATTTTGTTTTACCACCAGCATTAATATTGGCTGAAGAACGTACAATTACGGCTGTTAAAGGCAATCCTCCAATGAGTCCGGACACAATATTTCCCAGCCCCTGCGCCTTTAATTCACGGTTGGTTGGAGTGCTGCGTTTATAGGGGTCTAGTTTATCTGCTGCTTCAATGCTGAGCAAGGATTCGAGGCTTGCTATTATGGCAATAGTTATAGCTACCATATATACGTTATAATTGCCCAATGCAGTAAAATCAGGCAGTGTAAAATGGGTGATAAAACCAGCAGCAGAGTCGGCAACAGGTAACTGTACCAACTCTTCACCTTCTAATGCAAACAAAGCATAGAATTTTTTAAAACCTTCATTTACTAATACTCCTGTTATTACAACTATTAATGCCCCGGGAACGAACTTGAAAAAAAAATATTTTTTTAGTACGGGACGCTCCCAAAGTATTAAAATAATGAGTGAAATAAGGCTAATAATTAAAGCTCCCGGATGAATATAATTAATGGAATTTAACAGTTCTGAAAATGTATTCTGACCATCTATCTGAATAAAATCAAAATCTCCTTCATTATCTTTATCATACCCCAACGCATGTGGTATCTGTTTAAGAATAAGAATGATACCAATAGCGGTCAACATTCCTTTGATAACGCTTGAAGGAAAATAATATCCGACAATTCCAGCCTTCAGAAAACCAAGTGCAATTTGTATAAGTCCTGCCAATACCACAGCCAATAAAAACACTTCATAACCTCCTAATTGGGTAATGGCATTTATTACAATTACTGTTAAACCGGCTGCCGGGCCACTTACACTTAATGCCGAGCCACTTGCAAAAGCAACAACTGTTCCTCCTACAATACCCGATATGATTCCTGAAAACAAAGGAGCACCAGATGCTAAAGCAATTCCAAGACATAATGGTAATGCTACTAAAAACACTACCAAACCGGCAGGCAAATCATTTTTTATATATTCAAAGCTTAATGCTTTTGTTGGTTTATTTATACTCATAACAGTAATTAACAGATGGGGCAGGTGAAAACAACATATACATCTTTGCCCGCATAAATGACAGTGGTAATAAAATACAAAGTGGATTTACACAGAGCATGATGCTTTGTGCAAAAAGAAATCAGATTATAAACAATTCCGGTGGAGAATATACAGTACTACTATAATCTGAAGTAGGAAAGATAAAATCTGTACATTGTTTGAAATACGATTGACTGATAACAGTTAAACCGGGTATTTGGTGAAGATACAAATCTTCTAAGCTATCTCTTTTTTCATTTTCATTTTCATCTCCAGGTTCATCAGACTTCTGCGAGTCATTTTCACAACCATTTATATCTTCTGCAAGAAACGTATCACTTATTTTTTTTGAAAAAAAACTGATTGTTTCATAGCTAAAAGCTAATGAAAATAAAAAAAGTAAATTATATGTAATAATTTTTTGCAAATGAAAGAGTACTTAATCTTTTCACAAAGGTGCAAAAAATAAGAATAGAGTATATCAACTATAGCGTTTTTATACTTTTTTAACCGGTATAGTAATCCGTCTTGTGCGATGGTATTGAACAGTTTGGCATAACCAAAATTTCCTAAAGTAAAGGTAATATTAGCTTAAGACAAGTTTTAAAAATATTGTATCAAGCTGGTTTACTATTTCATCAGGCACTCAATTATTTGAATACAACCAGCTTTCCGGGTCTAATTTTGTCTGACCTTTCCAGATTTCAAAGTGTAGAACAGTTTTAGAGTCTTCATCATCAAAAAGTATTGCGCCAATATTCTGTTTTGTTTCTACTTTATCGCCTACTTTAACATATACTTCTTTGAGGTTTGAATAAATGGTTAAATATTCTCCATGACGAACCAGGATAAACTGTCCTGAACCAGGAATGTTTACTACAGCTTTCACCTCTCCGTCAAAAACAGCACGAGCAAGAGCACCATTGCTGGTGGTAATATCAATACCATTATTATTAACATCAATATTAGGCATAAGCGGGTGGGGGTGTATTCCAAAATGCTCACTAATAATACCTTTGATTACCGGCCATGGTAACTTACTTTTATTGCTTGCAAAAGAGCTGGAGAGTTGCTGTGCTTCAGGAGTTAAAACTAATCTTTCGGGTTTAGGTTTATGCTCTGTTTCGGCTTGTTTCTGTAATTTTTCAAGCTCTTTCTGAATCTCTCTTTGAATGGCCTGCTGAAGTTTTTCAGCATCTTTTTTCTTTTTTTCCAAGTCTTTTTTGAGCTTACTTTCCTGCTCCTGAAGCTGTGAAAACATCTGCACTTTCTCTTTCTTTTCTGAAGTAAGGTTTTGTTTTTCTGCCTGCTCACTTCCCAGTAAAACGCGCTGATCGGCTTTCTTGGCTTCCAATTCCTGAACTTTCTTATCTAAATCTTTTTTGGTAGAGGTAATCATTTCTGCCTGTTTATGCCTGTATAAACTGTATTGTTGGAGATATTTAAGCCGCATAAAAGCCTGTTCAAAATCTTTAGCTGCAAAAACGAACATGAGCCGGCTATATGCATTTTGGTTTTTATAAGCATAATAAACCATTTTTGCATATTCTGATTTTAGTTTAGTCAGGTCGTTCTGTAAGCCTTTGATGGATTCATTTTTTTCAGTTATCTGGCGGTTCAATACTCTAATCTCACTATTTATAGTGGCAATAAGTTCTTCCCTGGCGGATATTTTTTTGTTCAGTGTTACTAATTGATTCAGGGATAGCTTTTTATTTTTCTTTGTTTCGGTGAGCAGTTGATTGGTATACTCAATCTCTTTTTGCAACTGTTTCTTTTTATTTTCCAGTTCTTTTCTGCTTTGTTTTTGTGCAAAAACAAATGTGACATTCATCAGCAGAAAACATATCAAGATTATTCCCCTAAGCCTGCTATTATTGTTCTTTATAAATAACTTGCTCATAATTATCCGGAATTTTAAAAGGGAAACTTTGCTCCTCGTTTAAACGGGGTTTAGCATAATTAATATCAATATTGATATTTTTCTGGGTTTTGATACTATAATTCATTTTCATAGGGAAAAGTTGCACGGAATCAATAAGTTCATAATCAGAAAAACGGGCATCAAAAACACGATCAGGATTAAACTCATAAAATAAGATACGTGAAATTTTAAAACTTTCAGGAACCATATAAATACTTTGTGCCGATTCTTTTAGCTCCTTCCCTTTTTCCATCACCTTACGCAGCTTATATTTTCTTATTGTTCCAAGAATGTACTGGCAGTTATCTATTCCGGGTTTTAATTTTTCATCTTCATTGCAAAAGGTTACACTATTGCCCACAAGCAATGACTGTAATATTTCGTAATCTAAAGGAGTGTTCAGTAGTTTACTCATATATGAGAAATCTCCTTTAAAATAGGTATTATTAGTACGGTTAAAGAATTTAACAGAGTCTTTTGTAATAAACACCCTTGCTCCTTCTATTCCAACTTTTGAGATAGACATCCATATAATACTATCCTTTCTGATTCTTAATGTTATTGAAAAAGAATTGAATGAACTATCAATAGTAGCATCAACATTTAGTTTTGCATTGAGTTTTTCAAAACAAAATTCATTTGCTTTTAAACAGGAAATCAGGGTCTTTGCATTTTTATAATCTATGTTACATTTAGAAGGAGCCTGCGTTATTTTTTTTTGCTGTTTACAAGCACTAAAAACAAAAGCCAGAAAAAGGCAAAAGAGTGTATATCTTGCCTTAAATAATATAGAATGAAGAGCAGAACAATTATTCATACAGCTTCTTATCAGCAATTTTTTTATCAATCAGATTGGTAGTGTTACCAGCCTTCTTTGCATCTATCCAATACTTTATTGCTTCATCCGCTTCACCTAATTTATATAATACGTCACCATAATGTTCAAGTAATGTACCATTTCCTCTGCCACCATTATCAAGGGCTTTACCAATCCATATTTTAGCATCGTCATATTTCTTTTTCTGATAAAGTATCCATCCATAGGTATCCTGGTAAGAATTGTTATTGGGTTCCAACTCATTACTTTTTTTAGACATTGTTTCTGCCTTATCTAAATTGGTATTGCGCAACGACAAATAATAAGCGTAATTGTTTAAAACATAGGTATTATCCTGATCAATCTCCAATGACTTGTTGTATGCAGAATCAGAAGCGTTATAATTTTTAAGCTGATTTTGTGCATCTCCGATATTGGCATAAAACTGGGATAGCACAGGTTCATTATCATAAACAAATTCCAAACCCTCAGTAAGAGTTGTAACAGCCAGTTTATAATTTTTTAACTGGATATTTGAAACACCATTAAAAAAGTAGGGTAACGCCTGGTTAGGAAATAATTCCAGGGCTTCTTTACTTTCTTTTTCCATAGCAGTAAAATCATTTAATTCAGATTCTATCATTAACAATTGATTCCACAGCGCATATTTTTCTTTACCAAGTGCAATAGCTTTTCTATACTGTGTTCTGGCCTCATCCAATTTCCTGTCGCGATACAAAAAATCTCCATACATTGAAAATGCTTTTGCTTCATCGGGATGTACTGCAACCAGTATTTTACACAATGTATCAGCATCCGCTCTTAATTCAGTAAAAGATTCAGAAATAGAGTAATAAGACAATAATATTTTCACTTTGGTATCTATATCCAAATCCTTACTCCGGAATGCTATTTTTATTTCATCAAATGCTTTTTCATTCTGTTTTTGTTTCCGGTAATAATCAGCCATAGACAAATGAACATAAGCATTCTGGGGGTCTATCTTCAACAAATCATTATAAGCTGCAAGTGCTTTTTCATTTTCTCCTCTATCAAGATATAATTCGCCAAGTATGCCATAATATTTTGCTTCTTTGGGAAATACCCTGATAAGTTTTTGTATTTCTATAAGCGCTTTCTCATAATTATTAAGTGCTTTGTATATTTTAAATTTTTGTAATGATGCATCTTCAGTGACCCCAACAAGATGCTCCACCTTGTCATATGTTTTTATTGCTTCGGTGGTTTTACCTTTATATATATACAGGTTGGCAAGCTCATAATAAAAATCAACACGCTCAGGATACGTTTTTAACAGCTTTTGATAAGCGGATATTGCCTCATCAGTTAACTTGTTTTCTTTCAGGCAATCAATATACAGCAGTTGATACCAAACATTTTTTGGATCCATCTGAGCTGCTTTTTTGCTGTATACCAAGGCTTGTTTTCTGTTATTTCTATATGCATAAATGGTGGCTAATTCATATGTAGCCGCTGCATTATTAGGATCAATGTGTAATGCCTGTATTAACAAGGCTTCAGCCTGACTGTAATTTCCTAAAATTTTTTCGCGGTTCGCATCAAAAAAAAGTCGTTCAAACTCTATACGTTGTTTTTCGGTTAATTTATCTGAAGAAGCTGCCGACTTAGTGTTTTCGTTTTGCCTGGAAGAATTTGCTGTTTTTGAAGTTTTACAGGAAATAAGAATAATAAACAAAAACGGCAACAGGTATACTATTCCAATGTTTCCATGGGAGTTAAAAAATAAAGAAAGCCTAAATGACCCGGTTTTATTTTTTGTTTTTTTCATTTATTTTTCCACTTCTATTCCTATCAGCGATTAAATAAGCTGGCCTGATTTATCTTACAGTGCTATAATCGCTAATGCTTGCGTCATTTGATTTACCGGTAAATTCAGAAAAATTACCAATCATAGAATTACTTAATTCAGCATTTATTATTTTACTATTTGTTTGAATGATGCTGTTTTTAACGATAGAATTTTCTATTACACAATTATCGCCAATAGAAGCATAAGGGCCAATAGCAGAGCTAATCAGTCTTACATTTTTTCCAATAAAACAAGGCTCTATAACAGAAGAGTTCTGACTGATAAAGTTTGTATTACGTATCTTATTTTTATTAAACTCCAGAATGCGTTGGTTTGTGTATACAGTAGCATCTTTATTTCCACAGTCGAGCCATTCGGTAACTTTACCTGGTGTAAATTTTATTCCTTTGGCTTTCATGTTTTCTAATGCATTGGTAAGCTGGTATTCGCCTTTTTCTCTGATATCATTATCCAGCAGGTATTGTAATTCATTTCTTAAATAGCCACCATCTTTAAAATAATATATTCCAATGATAGCCAAATCAGAAATAAACTCCTGTGGTTTTTCCACAAAATCTGTTATTATATTGTTATCATCTAATTTTACTACACCAAAAGGTTTCGGGTCTTCAACTTTTTGTACCCAGATGATTCCTTCCTGGGAAGAATCCATTTTAAAGTCGGCTTTAAAAAGTGTATCTGCAAAGGCAACCAACACTTTGCCTGTTAAACACTCTTTGGCACACATAATAGCATGAGCAGTTCCAAGAGGCTCATCCTGGTAACAAATACATCCTTTAGCTCCCAGGCTTTCTGCTATTGCCAGCAGATTATTTTCGGCTTCTTTTCCAAAACGTCCGATAACAAAAGCAATTTCATCCACCTTTTCATCACAAACCTTAATGATATCTTCTACAATACGCTGAACCATAGGTTTTCCGGCAATAGGAATCAATGGTTTTGGTGTTGTGAGTGTGTGAGGGCGCATACGTTTGCCCATCCCTGCCATTGGAATAATTATTTTCATAGGTATTTATTTTCCTGTACTTCCAAAACCTCCGGTTCCACGGCTGGTTTCGATTAACTGTTCTACTTCAATCCATTCGGCTTGTTCATGTTTGGCAATCACCATTTGTGCTATACGTTCCCCATCGTTTATAACAAAATCTTCTTTTGAAAGATTCACCAGAATTATTTTAATTTCTCCTCTATAATCAGCATCAATAGTTCCCGGAGAGTTGAGTACAGTAAGCCCATTTTTAAAGGCCAACCCGCTTCTTGGTCGTATTTGAGCTTCATAACCAACAGGCAATTCAATAAACAGGTCAGTTGGTAGCAATGCTCTTTCAAGCGATTTTAAAACAACAGGTTCACTCAGATTTGCACGCAGATCCACACCAGCAGAAGCGTTTGTAGCATATTCCGGTAATGCGTGCTTTGATTTGTTGATTATTTTAATTTTCATTTTTTCTTATAAAAAATCTTTATTGGTTTGTTTTAACTAATTGTTTTAGATTATTTTTCTCCGCTTTCCATAAAAAAGCAAAATATCCCAAAACAATCAGATTATTTACCAGTATGTTTAGAATTACAGATTCTGTTTTAATAAAAACACTGACAAAATACAAAGTTACGGATAAACCAAGGTAACCCCAAATACGTTTTAGGTCATAATTAACAGGGTAATGTTTATTACCCAGAAAGTAAGAAAACACCATCATAGAAGCATAACAAATAAAAGTTGCCCATGCAGCACCCATATAACCTATTTTAGGTATCCATAATACATTAAAGAGGATGGTGATAGTTGCCCCAAAAATAGTAAGAATTGCGCCATAGCCGGTTTGCCCGGTAAGCTTATACCATATTGACTGATTGATAAAAATGCCAAGAAACAAGTTTGCAAGTAGTAAGATGGGGACAACATCCATACCTATCCTGTATTTTTCTCCTACGAAATATTGTATCCACTGTATATTCATCATAGTTCCCAAAAAAAGAACAGAACATATAATTACAAAGTATTTCATAATATCTGCATACATTTTTTTTGCATCTTTTTCTTTAGAATATTTGAAAAAGAATGGCTCAGCAGCAAAGCGGAATGCCTGTATAAAAATGGTCATCAATATAGCTATTTTGTAACAGGCACCATAAATACCATTCTGGCTTTTAGCAATTTCTTCCGGCAAAAGATAAGGAATTAATATCCTGTCAAGTGTTTCATTAGTCATACCAGCCAATCCAGCCAGCAGCAGCGGCAATGCATATTTCATCATGCGTTTCCATAGTTCCTGTTCTATCTTCCACCTAACCGAAATAATTTCAGGGTACAATAAAAACAATGTAATTATACTTGCAAAAAGGTTGGAAATAAAGATATAACCAATACCAATTGAAGGGTTATATATCATTTCTACAAAGGGTTTAAATACAGACTCTGAAGCATCGTACACATTTTTACAAAATGCCAGAAAAAACAGGTTTAAACCTATATTGATGCCTATGTTAAGAGATTTAACAAGAGCGAAGCGCTTAGCCTTTCCAAGTTCACGTAGTTTTGCAAATGGAATAGCAGCAAATGCATCACAGCCCAGAATAAATGCAAACCAAATAATATATTCCGAATGTCCTGAAAATTTGAGTGTTTCGGCAATAGAATCAGCAAAAATAAATGTTATTAAAATAAAAACAGAGGAGGAAATAAAAAGTGAAGTAAGCGCAGTTGAATATACTTTTTCTTTGTCATGTTCACTTTGTGAGAACCTGAACAGTGTGGTTTCCATACCATAAGTCAAAAACACCAATAAAAATGAGACATAGGCATAGGCAGAAGTAACATCACCAAATTCAGCGGGTGAGAATAAATAGGTGTAAAGCGGAGTAAGGAAATAATTTAACAAACGACCAACAATAGTGGGCAGGCCATATATAGCTGTTTGTGAAATAAGTTTTTTAAGTGGGTTCAATTTGATTCAATTTCAGTTACTTACCTTCCGACAAAATCGGCTTTCCTTTTTTCGATAAATGCATTTACACCTTCATTAAAATCTTCAGTAGCAAAGCACTTTCCAAATTCTTCTACTTCAGTGGCAAAACCATCGGTCTTAAAATAGGCATTTATACTGTTAATAACTCCAGCGATGGCTTTAGGTGCTTTAGTTTTTATTTTTCCCAACAGTTCTTCGCATTTTGCCAGCAATTGGTCCTGCGGAACCACATAATTGACTAACCCAAGATGAAGTGCCTGCTCTGCACTAATCATTTCTCCTGTCATGTGTAGTTCTGTTGCTTTGGTTTTACCGATGTATTGAATCAAACGCTGTGTGCCACCATAGCCGGCAATCAAACCCAGATTAACTTCTGGCTGCCCGAATTTTGCATTTTCGCTGGCAATACGTAAATGACAGGCCATTGAAAGCTCGCACCCTCCGCCAAGCGCAAAACCATTAACAGCCGCAATTATAGGTTTGGAAGATGTTTCAATGGAACGAAAAACGTTTTGTCCGGCTTGTGCCAGTTGCTTGCCCTGCTCTACTGTCAGACCTATAAATTCAGTAATATCAGCACCGGCAACAAATGATTTTTGTCCGGCACCGGTAATAATCATCGCTCTTATACTACTGTCCGATTCTCCTTTTTTAACAGCGATGCCAATTTCTTCTACCGTTTTTTTTGTGAGTGCATTTAACTTGTCGGGGCGGTTAATTGTTATTGTAAGGATATTATTTTCTATTGTGGTTACTAAATTTTCAAAGGTCATAAAAGCGTTTTTCTAAAAGTTTTTAAATGAATAAAAAAGGAGCGAATTTACGAATTATTGAGTTCCAATTTATCTATGTATCTAGAAACTATTTTCACAGAGTAGCGTGTATATTTATATCGTTATACCAATAATTAAAACATCATCTACCTGCTCTACGTTTCCTTTCCACTTTTCAAGTGTGGTTTTTAGCAGGTTTTCTTGTTCATCCATTGGTTTTTGATGAATCGCAAGCAGCAATTCATTTAATTGTTTGTACTTAAATTTTTTTCCTTTAGGGCCACCAAACTGATCGGCATAGCCATCAGTATAGAAGTAGATAACATCACCTTTTTGACAATCTATAGTATGGAATGTAAAAGGCATACCTCTCTCTCCTTTACCTACAGGCATTTTATCAGTCGGCAATTCAATTATTGAACCATTTCTTATAAGTAATGGAGCATTGTTTGCTGCTGCGTATGTGCACTTTGTTTTCTCACTCGGGAAACATTCCAAACAAAGTAAAATACCATCCATCCCATCTTGTGCTCCTTCTTGGGAAATACTTTCTATCAGGCGTTGTCGAACATGATTAAATATTTCATTTGGCTCCTTTATATTCTTTTCATTAATCGCTTCATTTAAAAAAGAAATGTTTAATAAGCTCATGAACGCGCCCGGTACACCATGACCGGTAGAATCACAAATAGCAAGGTAAAATGCATCTTCTTTTTCCGTTGCCCAGTAAAAATCACCACTTACAATATCTTTAGGTTGAAATAAAACAAAATATTCTTTCAGATTTTTCTGAAGCAATTTATCATGGGCAAGCAGCGTGTACTGTATACGTTTTGCATAATTAATGGAATCAACTATTTCCTTTTGTTTCTCTTCTATCAATTCTTTTTGTTCCACCACCTCTTTTGTTCTTTCTGTTACAGTTCTTTCCAATATTTCTTTTTCTTTTCTTAACGCTGCGGTACGCCATCTGAAAAACAAGGCACCAGCAATTGATACAACAAATACATAACTGCAATACATCCACCAGGTACGGTACCAGGGAGGTAATACCCTGAATGTATATAATATCGGCTCACTCCAAATACCATCAGGACTTTGCGCTTTTAACTTAAACGTATATGTGCCTTCATATATATTGCCAAACGTAGCAGTAGACTTATCCGTTACAGGCCCCCATCTGTTGTCATAGCCTGCGAGAAAATACTGATAACGCACAAGCTGTGGTTTCCCTGTTTCAATAGCGCCATAATCGAATGTAATATTATTATGTGTATAAGGAAGTACAAGATTCTCAGGAACGGGATAAAAATTTCTAATGCTATCGAATTTAATGTCTGCAAATTTTTCATGCATTTCATTCCGTTGAGCATCTGTTAAAACATGGTTAAAAATAGTTGCTTCTTCATTGATTGTCGCGAGCGAATCCTCTCTGTTATTCTGTTTCCCGAACAAAGCAGATTTTAAAGTATTCCAACAGATTTTTTCTTCTTGTATTTTTAAACTTTGTATAAATGCTACAGGTGGTTCTGTGCTTTTATTTACTTCTTTATAATCAAACCGTACAAGTTTATCTCCTGTACCTGCCCATAGAATTCCTTTGCTATCCATATACATACTACCTGTATTTATATCTTTTATAGGGTAGCCTGTATGGTTATTAAAATTTTCAAATTTAATATTTCCTTCTCCCAAAGAGAGTGTGTTCAGGTGTAAGCCCGAAATGCCCAAATTAGTTCCAAACCACAAAATATTGTTTAGCGAATCTTCTACAATAGCATATACTACATCACTTGCCAACCCCTGTATAGTGGTATAATTAATAAATATTTTTTTCGACAGGTTTCTGCCAGTATCACTTTTAACAAGTTTACTAATCCCTCCACCAGCTGTTGCAAACCAAAGATTTCCCATCCTGTCCTCTTTAATAGCATAAATGGTATTGTTTGCCAACCCTTGGGCAGTAGTATAATTAACAAATGATGTTCCATCATACCTGCTAACTCCGCTCCCTTTGGTACCAAACCATATATTCCCTTTTTTATCTTCCGCTATACATTTAACGCTGTTATTCACCAAGCCATGAGCGGTAGTATAATTTGTAAAGGACTTAGCCAATTTTCCATTTAATTTTTTGAGTTCATCCTGTGGTATGTTTTCCCCTCTTTCGATGGCTTCTACCCGATTTCCATCATATTTTACTATCCCACCGCCATTGGTTCCAAACCAAATATTCCCCTTTTTATCTTCAATAATGCTATAAACGCCATTATTTATCATTCCTTGTGCAGTTGAATAATATGTAAACGATTTACCATCGTATTTACTTGCACCGCTGGAAATACCAAACCAAAGATTTCCCATCTTATCTTCAATGCCACCTCTAACATTGGCCGTTAAAATATCACTGCTATAGTTGGTAAAAGAAGGACTACCAGTACCCGTATTGTTGGGTATATACTCACTTATTCCACTGCTGGTAGCGAACCAAAGGTTTCCTTTCCTATCTTCGGTGATACTCCAAACCTTATCAGATACCAGTCCTTGGGCCGGGCTGAAACTGGTAACTGATTTTCCGTCATATTTACTCAATCCTCCGCCATAAGTTCCAAACCAAATATCACCCATTTTATCATTGGTGATACTAAATACAGTATTATTTGCTAAACCTTCAGCCGTTGTAAAATTGGTAAACGATTTGCCGTCATATCTGCTCACACCACCGCCATAAGTACCAAACCACAGATTGCCTTCACCATCTTCCATAATGCTGTTAACTGACGGGGATAGTAATCCCTGCGCTATGGAAAAATTTGTAAAAAGTTTCCCGTCATATTTACACAAACCGCTACCATAAGTACCAAACCAAATATTTCCCATTTTGTCTTCGATGATGCAGCTAACGTTAGGATGTATAGTTCCTGCACTGGTAAAATTTGTAAATAATTTTGTTCCGGAATTATATTTACTGATTCCATTGCTGGTACCAAACCAAATATTACCCTTTTTATCCTCAATAATACTCGAAACATCATTACAAACCACCCCTTGGGTTGTAGTATAATTGGTAAAACGGCAGCCATTTTTTATGGCTCCGAAGCAAGGGTCAAGTTTACTTATACCATTGCTGGTTCCGAACCATAGATTTCCTGTTTTATCCTCCATAATACAGGAAACTTTATTATTGACAAGCCCTTGAGCGGTAGTAAAAGTTTCAAAAAACTGCCCGTCATATTTACTCACTCCACCTCCCGTAGTACCAAACCAAAGATTTCCTTTTTTATCCTCAACAATACTCCTAACAATGTTGCCCGCCAATCCCTGAGCTATAGTAAAATTGGTAAACGATTTGCCGTCATATCTGCTTACACCACCGCCATAAGTACCAAACCACAGATTGCCTACTTTATCTCTATACCCACAAGCAATACTGCTTAATGCCAGACCTTGTTCAGTGTTGAAGTTTTGCATAAATGTAAAGCCACCCGCTTCCCCCATCGGTAAATATTTTGTTACTGGCGCACCAACAGTTATTGTCTGGCCCACATCTTTGGTTTGAATAGTATAAATAACATTTCCTTTTTCAGAAGGGACAAGAACAGCAGGTTTAAAACAGGTATCTAACAATGTTACAAGCGGGTTGGCCACTGTAACAATTTTGGGAGGGGTATAAAAATCTTCCTTTTTTTTCTTGTCCGATTTTCTTTTGTTCTCACAGGATAAGAAACAAAAAACAAATACTAAAAGCAAAGCACAAAAGCGAAACATCTTCTTTTAGGGATTATACCGAAATAAAAACGGGTTTTTCATTCTGGCAAGTGGGTAAAACCGTTGGATACATATTAAAAATCCCGATGATCTTTAACATACTCAGTAATATAATCCACAATCTCTTTCGTATCTGTTCCCGGAGGAAACAGCTTACCAACGCCCTGTTTACTAAGGTTTTCCATATCTTTAGCGGGAATAATTCCGCCACCTGTAAGAAGTACATCATTCAACCCTTTTTCTTTCATAAGGGTTATTATCTTAGGAAAAACTGTATTATGTGCGCCCGAAAGGATGCTAACCCCAACAACGTCAACATCCTCTTGCAAAGCAGTATTTACAACCATTTCAGGAGTTTGGCGGAGTCCGGTATAAATTACTTCCATACCTGCATCTCTTAAGAAAGAAGCAATAACTTTTGCACCGCGGTCATGCCCGTCAAGTCCCACTTTGGCAATTAAAACTCGTATTGGTCGGTTCATAAATAATAATTTTTAATCTTTTTACGAATATACTAAAACGAATAACGAATTTTAACGAATAACGAATAAATATTCAAATGACAATCGGATTAATTTGACCGAACTACCAACTAAAAGCTATGTATGCCTGGCATAACAGGCAAAGAAATATAGAATATTGTTCCTTTTCCAATTTCTGTTTCAAATCCTATTCTCCCGTTTATGCTTTCAACTATATTCTTTACCATTGCCAGCCCAAGACCCATACCGGCTGTTTTCGTGGTAAAATTAGGAACAAAAATTTTATCCCTTACCTCATCGCTTATTCCGCTGCCATTATCTTTAATACTAATAATATAATACTGGTTTTCTTGTTTAAGTTCAATTTCAATTTTTCCTTTTCTTTCTTCGGATATAGCCTGAATTGCATTTTTAATGAGATTATTAAATACCCGCAGAAGCTGTTCTTTATCGGCCATTACAACAACATCAGCAACAATTGAGTTTCTAAAGTCAATACTTATGTTTTCCTGCTCCTGAAACAATGCAATACTGTTTTGAAGTACCTGCTGTACATTAATCTTTTCAAGGTTGGCTTTTGGCATTTTAGCAAAATTTGAAAATTCTGTTGCTATGCTTGAAAGTGTATCAATCTGTTCAATAATTGTTTGTGTAAGCCGTTCCATCTTTTGTTCCTTATCAGATGCATCATCCTTCCACACACGCATTAAATGCTGAACACTTAATTTCATTGGAGTAAGCGGATTTTTAATTTCATGCGCAACCTGTTTCGCCATTTCACGCCAGGCACTTTCCCGCTCTGATTTTGCAAGCAATTCAGCGCTTTTTGCAAGCTCTAAAATCATCCTGTTATATTCACTCACAAGGTTTCCTATTTCATCTTTTTCAGGCCATTCGATTAGTTCATTGGTTTTTCCCAGCTTTATTTTGCTTAATTTATCCTGTATTAATTTTAATGGCTTGGTTACATAATTAGAAATGAGAATTGCTGTAACAATTGACAAAGCAAATAACAATACATAAATATTTATAAGGGCAACAAGAAATCCGGAAATCTCTTTTTCCAATTCATTCTGCTTCGCAAAATAAGGCAGGTTAATATATGCAAAGAGTTTTCCTTCTTTATTTTTAAATGGAATATAGGCGGATAAATATTCCAATTTACCTATTCGTTCATCATGGATATATTCTGTTTTACTTAAAACAGCCATCTGCAGGAAAGCTTCAGGGTTCATCTTTTTAGATGTCAGCCCCTCATTAAATACTTTTGGACGCGATGACGCATATAAATTACCCTGTTTATCATATAAATTAATATCTGTAAAGAAAACGTTTGATAATTTTTTTAACATGAAGGTGATGTATTCTGTAATATCTTTCGATAACTCTTTTTCATCAGCAAGCTTAGATTCCATTTCCATCAATACGGAATGGGTTTTTTCACTGATATTTTCATGATTCTTGGTTTCAAATTGCTGCTTTATATAATATATTGTCCCTCCCCCAAATAGAGCTAAAGAGATTAGTACGATAAAAACCAGAAACAACTGTATACGGTATTTAAAACTGAAATTCCTAAACAATGCACCACCCAAAATCTGACGGAAAAGTAAGAGTGATAACAATAACAAACTAAAAAAAGTAAATAAATAGGAAAATGTAGTTATTTGATCTACGACACCTTCTTTTCGTTTGCTCAATACAATTAAGGTGTTTGGGTCGGGCTGGTATAACAGATGATTAAAATTTTCCTTGTCAGTAAATATAAAATTATCATTGCTGTTGCCATGATAAAAATCAAAACGGTTTAAATTATATGGAAATTTCCCGAATTGATTCACTAACCGGATGTATTTATACTTGGCATAAGAATAATTGTTTAACTCCTGTGATAAACCTATATTTCTATCGAGCAACAATTCAGGAAAACCAATCTCATCTGAAATAAATTTTGAATCGAGTTCAATATAAAGAATACCTAATTTTACATGTTTATATAGTGGCAGCCTGGCCATATAACTAATTTTCCCATATTCATTATTAATAAATGTAAGATTGCTATTAGAGGTAGGAAGCCCTTTCTTTGAAATTAATTCATCGAAATAAAGATTATTATCAAATAATGAATTAGGAGAAGTAACTATTGGAATACAAAGACTGTCAAAAAATGTAATCCGAACATCATATTTCTCCCAAAAACCGCTGAAATATTCTTGTTTCAGACGTTTTTCAAATGCGGCAGGCTGTTTTTCACTTCCGCTTAAATAAGAAACCAGAACAGAATCATTATCTAATTTATTTTTCACATCCTGGAATAAAAATTCGGCTACCGGGTCCTGTTCTGCCGCCAATTTTTCAGCATATACCTTCCTGCTTTCAATTTCTTTTATATCAGTATACTTGATAAAAATATGCATTGCATAAAAAGAAAAAAGAAACACCAAAAACACTATCTGTGCAAATGGATAAGCCATTTGTTTTCGCTTAATCAGAATTACTGAAACAATTACGATAAAAGGCCAGAAAACAATAATAAGGTCGAGTATTCCCAACAAATGCAAAATAACAGCATGCACAATTGCAGAGATCAGCAAAACAAAAACGTATTGCTTTTTATTCAGTTGGGCTTGTTTTATTACAGTTATTACCTTATCTATAATCAAAAAATAAATAAACAAAAACAACCCAATAATAATTAAGGCTATATATGTGTATTCATTTATACTAAACAGGTTATTAATGCCAAAAGGGATATTCGAATTTTTAATCAGACTTAAAAAAAGAGAAGTACTAATCCAGGAATACCAAAAGAGAGAGAGTATTAATAGTAATGAAAGAATTATCTTTTTAGAATTTCTGAGTCTGCTTAAAATACCGTCTATGTTAAACTCATTTATAACAAAATAAACCAGGATGAAAAACAGAATAGTATTTATTAATAAATCACCAAGTGAAACCAACCATAGAGAATTTGCATCGGCATATATTGAAGGGCTGAATAGCTCGTAATCATAAAATACTTTTGGTAATGAGAATTTAATCGTCAAATAACGCAGTACAACTATAGTAACTATAAATGCTGCTAAAGCAGTATTACTACCAATAGAAGGTCGTAAAATAAAAAACAGCTTTTTAAAAAAGAGAATCGTAAATAGGAATCCAAGTAAATTACATAACAATGCAAGGTTTGAGCCCAATCCTGCATAACTACCATCGTTAAATAACTCCAGTGAAAACAAATAATCTCCATTACAATTCTTTATCTGGCTTTTTGTAACTAAAGGATTAACAACTAATTTGGTTTCCGCAGGAACATGAAAATTTTTCTGAAATTCATTCACCAAATATTTATTCTGGTATGGAAATTCGTTTTTTATAAGAATCAATCCAATAATTACCTTTGCAGTTGATGCGTCAGAGTATGGTCTCATCACTTCAAACCACCCATTCCGAAGCTTCGCCATTCTTGTATCCAGACAAACTTCTTTTAACCAGTTTTCAACAGCAATTGAATTGTCGCTCCAGAATTTTAGTGTGTCATTTTCATATATTAATAATGCAAGACCTTCTTTTTCAAGCAAACGGCTGTAATACAATGAATTTCCGACAAACAACTGATTAAAAGTTTGCGTTTGTGCCTGTTGCGACAGAGCTTGAATTTCCACCTTTAAACGCTGCTCTTTTTTATGCAAAGTTTCTGTAAAATCAGTAACAACAGAAGAAGGAATATCCACAAAAGGATGATGCAAAAAATAGGCTGAAACAAAACACAGTACAGCCACTACAGCAAAAGAGAATTTATTCTTTAAAAAATTATTCACTGCTAAAAAAATTTTTATTCGTGTACCTTAGTATAGTTTTCAAAATAACTTCCTCAATCCACGCACATATTTCGACAAGCTCAATATGACTCGCGCGCGGTCAGTCAGAGCTAGTTTACCCTGAGCGAAGTCGAAGGGAAGACTGTGGGTAGCAATTTGAAAACGAATCATATTTCTTTTGTTGAAGTTATTCTGAAAACTTTACTTAGCGCCTGTTTAAAATTTATTTAATTTTATCGCTATGCCTCTTTGAGGCTGCAACTTCGTTGGATTTTTTAGCCAGAATTGCTCCACTATAGCTGCAAAATCTTCCGCATTTGACGGGATCAAAAATACACTTAATTCATAAAATAAAATTTAAACAGGCGCTTATAACTATAGTTTTGTAAATATATTATGCTTTATTGATTTTTGTAAGCTCCGCACATAAAAATACAATGGAAGGATTTTGAACATTTCTATAAACATAGAGTTCCTTCGGAGTTCAACAAAAATGCTGAAATTTATACCGTTCAATGTAGAATAAAAAACACTAAAAATGATAAACCATATAAAATATATTGAAACCATACTTTATGTCAGCAATCAACAAGAAAGCTGTATATTTTATCAAAATATTTTTCGTAATCCCCCTGATTTGAATGTTCCCGGGATGACAGAGTTTATTATAGCTGATAATTGCAAGATTGGTTTAATGCCAAATAAAGGAATTGCAAATATACTTGCTGATAAAACCCCACATCCTGACAGTGGGAGTGGTATTCCAAGATGCGAACTCTATTTTTATGTTGATAATATTCAGTTTGAATTTGAAAATGCAATAAAAAGCGGAGCAAAATTAATAAGCCCTATCAGTGAAAGAGATTGGGGTGATAAAGCATGTTATTTTTCAGATAATGACGGACATATTATAGCGTTTGCGGAAAAAATAAAATAAGTCGATCATAAAAGCAAACCAGAACCTTAACTATCACTATTTATAACGACAGAATCTCCAGCATTCGCAACAGATCAGGATCCAGGCGTTGTGTATGTTTTACAGCATTTTCAAACGGAGTATAGGCAATCTTTTTATTTATAATGCCAACCATAACCCCTGTTTTACCTGCCATTAATGCTTCAACAGCGGCAAATCCCATACGGCTGCTGTTTACACGATCCATTGCTGTAGGATTCCCGCCACGTTGTATGTGGCCAAGAACGGTTACACGTGTATCAAAATCGGGTAACTGTTTCTTTACCTTTTCTGCAATGGCAAATGCATCTCCGGCTTCATCACCTTCAGCAACAATAATAATTTTAGATGATTTATTTTTACGGCCGCCCTTCAAACGTTTAATAAGATCTTCAACATCGGTTTTTGTTTCGGGCATCAAAATACATTCAGCGCCAACTCCAATACCCGAACGCAATGCAATAAGTCCGGCATCACGTCCCATCACTTCAACAAAAAATAAACGATCATGACTTTCGGCTGTATCACGTATTTTATCTACTGCCTCAACAACAGTATTTATAGCTGTATCATAACCTATGGTAAAATCAGTGCCAATCAAGTCATTGTCAATGGTTCCGGGACAGCCAACCATAGGAACGGAACAAATTTTGCTAAACTCCAAAGCGCCTCTGAAGGTACCATCACCACCAATTACAACAAGTCCATCAATAGCATGTTTCAGTATATTTTCAAGTGCCTTTTGTTGGCCATCGATAGTAAGAAACTTTTTACTGCGTGCAGTTTTTAAAATTGTCCCCCCCCTGTGAATAATATTGGCCACGGACTTGGCGCCCAAAGGAATAAATTCGTTGCCTATCATTCCACTATAACCGTGCATAATTCCCATTACCTCAATATTGTTATAAGTAGCAGTACGCACTACTGCACGCATACATGCATTCATCCCCGGTGAATCACCGCCCGAAGTTAAAACAGCAATTTTTTTCATCTGACCTTTGAATTACGAATCTTTTAATCAACGAATCCCGATAACTATCGTGACGAATCTATACTTTTATTGTCTATTGTTTAATTTCTAACTACCAACTACCAACTTATGAACCTTTTTAGTTCCCTGATACATTTCATATTTTACAAAACGGCATTCTAATTGACCATTATATAAGGTAATTTTGCGCGAAGGCCTCAAACCCACATGTTTAAATGCTTCAATGTTGGAACTCAACATCCAGCAATCATACCCGGTAAATTTTTTTTTGAATGTATCACCAATAGTTTTATACAGTTCTTCAATATTATCTTTTGCCATTCGTTCGCCATACGGTGGATTTAAAATTACTATTCCATGCCCGGGTGGCGCTTCAAAATCTTTTATATCACATACCTTAACAGAAACAACATCATCCACTCTGGCATGTTTGATATTTTCTTTTGCTTTTTTGGCAACATTCGGTGAAAGCTCTCCTCCAATAATTTGCTGATTATGATTGGTAATTTTATCAATGGCGGCATCAAAAATGGTATTATATAATTCTTCATCAAAGGCTAAAAATTTTTTCCAGCCCTCAAAACCATAAGTTTCACGATAATAACCGGGTGGAATATTGTTTGCAATCAATGCCGCTTCAATCAGAATGGTTCCCGAACCACACATGGGGTCAATAAAGGTACTTCGTTTATCCCAACCGCTTAGCAATACCATTCCTGCAGCCAACACTTCATTTAAAGGTGCAAGATTGGTCTTATCACGGTAACCTCGTTTGTGCAATGATTCACCTGAACTATCCAGAGCAACAGTACATGTATTCTGAAAAACATGCAGATGAATCCGCAAAACAGGCTGATCCAGATCCACAGAAGGTCGTTCTCCATATTTTTCCCGAAACTGATCAACAATAGCATCTTTTGCTTTTTGAGAAATATACTGGGAATGGGTAAATAAATCAGAATTTAGAACAGTATCAATTGCCAATGTGTCTTTCACATCCATATATTCTTCCCAGTTGATGGATTGAAGAGAAGAATACAGCGATTTTTCATCGCATATAATGAATGTTTTTACAGGTACCAGTATACGCAATGCTGTTCGTAAACAGACGTTGGCTTTATACATAAAGCCAACGTCACCAATAAAACTTACAGCCCGGTTATGCACCTCTATATTTCGCGCCCCAAGACGTTGTAATTCATTTGACAATATTTCTTCCAAACCAAAAATGGTTTTGGCAATCATTTTAAAATCTGTTTCCTGCTTCACAATACTGTTTTTAGCAAAGATATTGAATAAGCCGAGCAGGACTACGAAATTTTAGTATAAAAAAGTTTCTTATACTCACACAATATATTGATTATCCAGATCAAACGCATGAAAAATTAACAATGGTATCTTGATAATCAATAGCTTATTGACGTTAAAGTTATTATAAAACCAATTACCTGGCTTGAAAAAAGCCATGACATTACAAGACCATTTTTCAGATATTAAATATCCTCGCCAGCAGTACAAAGTAGAACACAAGCTAATTGATATATTAGTTTTGAGTATAATTGCAGTAATCTGTGGGGCAGACGAATATAAAGAGATAGAGATCCAAAAGAATTTCATCAATGTTTTATTAATTGGGCTAAGGGGCTTTGCCGATTAACTTCAAAAGGTCTTATCGCCATGGATGGGAAAACATCGAAAGGTTCACACTCAAAAATAGCTAGCGTGGATGTTCATGTTGATATTAACGGAAATAGAATAGAAACAAGGAAATGTAGTGTTTTAACAGCGTTTGACCTGACATAGAAATAGTTTCTTTAGCAAATTTTATAAAATAGCTTAAAATCACATGAGCTTTTGTATTTCTGTTTTTTCTGAAATTCTTAATCCTTTGATATTTTTTAGCAAATTCAGTCCCGGTTTTTTTCCTTTTTCAATCGTTCCCAAGTGTGTAAAACCTAAAAAATCTGCACCATTCTTGGTAGCCCATAAAAGTAATGTTTGTAAAGGAATGTGTGGATAATAGTTCGAAATGGTTTTTAATTCATCCAAAATAGATAAGCTCCAATTGGATGCAAGACTGTCAGTACCTATTGTTACCGGTACATCTTCTTCAATAAAGAAATTATAATCAGGCAATTTGTTCTCTATATACAAATTAGCATTAGGGCAGGTACACCAATAGAGATGCTGGATTGGTGAGGCATTCGAAGAAGCACTCCTTTCGGAGGGATTTGAAACAGGACTATTTTGCATCAATTTTTTAGCCCATTTTATATCTTCTTTTGTAGCATATGTATTATGTACTAATAAAAGTTTGGATGCTTTTGTCAGGTATGATAATGTTGATTGTAGCGAATTAACTCCGGTTATTCTCAGTTGATTAGTATCTATTCCCATTGCCTTAAATATTTCGTATATCGCACCAGAATGTGAAATAAAAAGCTCATTCTCTGCTTCGCTTTCCTGGTTATGAATAGATATAATACTCTTATTCGCAGCAGCATGTTTATTGATAAGTGATAGTAAACTTTCAGAAACTGTATAAGGTGCATGAGGTATAATGGAGCTATGAGTGGTAAATTGAGAAAGCTCCTGCTGGAGGGAAAGTCCTTTGTTAAATGACTCTTCGGCTCTGTCTGGGTTTAGATCAAAAACCTCAACAAAGGTATGGTAAAGTAGATTTTTTTTTTCTTTTTGTTTGAATGAACTGTTATTATTTGAAATATCTCCCACGGCAACAATACCGTTTTGGCTCATCTCTCTTTCAGCAGCCTCAATAGCTTCCTGTATGAATTCCTTTGAAGAAGCAGTACGTTTGGAAACAATTGCTTTAATAAAGCCCGATATTCCAAGATGTTCAGAAACTTGTGAACGCAGATGCGATAATTCTATATGGCAATGCGTATTAATAAAACCAGGGCATATAATTCCTTTATAATGTTCAATTTCGGATTGCGGATTTGTGGTTGAAGATTCAACATCTATTATTAAACCGTCATCATCAATAGTTATTACACCATTTTTTATTGGTTCGGAGGCAATGGGGAAAATATAGTCGGCTGAAAGTCTACGCACGGTGCAAATAACAAATCTGTTACGAATATACAAATTCCGTATGTGCGTAACGAATAGATATTTAATGTATTATAGTCTATCTCGTAAAAATCATTCCTTATTAATGTTTTGTAAATTCATAACTATTCGTTTATCTGTAACCCCTTATTTTTCGTAAATTTGTGATAAATAGGTGGAAATCTTTTGGAGACTAAAAAAGACATACGTGCATTGTCATTGGATGAGTTGAAGGCAGTTTTTGTTCAGAACGGAGATCAGGCTTTTCGCGCTAAACAAGTTTACGAGTGGTTATGGAAAAAATCTGCCCGCACCTTTGATGAAATGACTAACCTTTCAAAAGGTACGCGTAAACTACTTGATACTAACTTCATAATTAATGCCGTACGTGTTGATGGTATGCAGATAAGCAGCGACCGTACAATTAAAAATGCCTTTAAGCTGCACGATGGAAAAATTGTGGAAGGTGTGCTTATCCCCAGCAATACCCGTATGACAGCTTGTGTATCTTCGCAGGTAGGATGTAGTTTAACATGCAGGTTCTGTGCAACAGGGCGTTTGGAACGTTTGCGGAATCTGAATGCCGATGAGATATATGACCAGGTTGTTCTTATTAGAAAACAAGCCGAAGAAAAATACAATACTCAGCTTACCAATATTGTATATATGGGAATGGGGGAACCATTGCTGAATTATAAAAATGTAAGGGATTCTATCGTTAAAATTACTTCGCCTGAAGGGTTGAATATGTCGCCACAACGTATCACTGTCAGCACCGCAGGTGTTGCTAAAATGATAAAAAAACTGGGCGATGATGATGTCAAGTTTAATCTTGCTCTTTCTTTGCATGCAGCCAATGATGTGAAGCGAAATTATATTATGCCTATCAATGAAAGTAATTCATTGGAAGCGTTAGCAGAAGCATTGAAATATTTTTATGATAAAACAGGCACACGTGTAACGTATGAGTATATTGCTTTTAAAGATTTTAATGATAGTATAGAAGATGCAAAAGAACTGGCAAAATTTTGTAAAAATGTTCCATGTAAATTGAATATTATTGAATACAATCCAATTGATGAAGGGGAATTTAAGCAAACTACATCTGAACGGTTAAATACTTTTGTCAGCTATTTAGAAAGCAAAAATCTTATTGTCAACGTCCGCAGAAGCCGTGGAAAAGATATAGATGCTGCTTGTGGACAGTTAGCAAATAAAAACAAAGAAGGATTTAAAAAGCAAAAAATTGAAAGTAAGTAAAGTTTTCAAAATAACTTCCTCAATCCACGCACATGTTTCGACAAGCTCAATATGACTCGCGCGCGGTCAGTCAGAGCTAGTTTACCCTGAGCGAAGTCGAAGGGAAGACTATGGGTGGCAATTTGAAAATGAATCATATTTCTTTTGTTGAAGTTATTTTGAAAACTTTACTAAAATAAAAAATAGAAACTAAATAATTCACAAAGTTCATTTGTAATTAATAAAACAGCTTCTTATGACAGTTAATGAAATAAAAGCTCCCATATCAGGTGAAATGGCAGAGTTTGAACTGAAGTTTAAAGCTTCAATGAAAAGTGCTGTTCCCCTGCTTAATAAAATTATACATTATATTGTTAAACGCAAAGGCAAACAAATGCGCCCAATGTTTGTCTTTTTATCAGCAAAAGTATGTGGTGAAATGAATGAATCAAGCTACCGTGCCGCAGCATTGATAGAACTCTTACATACAGCTACATTGGTGCATGATGATGTGGTAGACGACTCCAATGAACGAAGAGGTTTCTTTTCTGTAAATGCACTCTGGAAAAATAAAATTGCAGTATTAGTGGGTGATTTTTTATTGTCCAGAGGCCTTTTATTGTCTATCGATAATGGGGATTTTCATCTGTTAAGTATCGTATCCAATGCTGTAAAGGAAATGAGTGAAGGAGAATTATTACAAATTGAAAAAGCACGCAGATTAGACATTGATGAAGCTGTTTATTTTGATATTATCCGTAAAAAAACGGCTTCACTCATAGCTTCCTGCTGTGCATGTGGTGCCGCTTCAGTTACCACAGATAAACAAGTGATTGAAAGAATGCGAACATTTGGTGAAGCTGTCGGAATTGCTTTTCAAATAAAAGATGACCTGTTTGATTATGGCGATGGAACTAACATTGGCAAACCAACAGGTATTGACATCAAAGAAAAGAAAATGACATTACCATTGATCTATGCATTGAATAATGCTTCTTTCTTGGGCAAACGCAGGATTATAAATATTGTAAAAAACAATAATAATGATCCTAAGAAAGTTGCTGAAGTAATTGATTTTGTTATAAAAAGCGGTGGCATACAGTATGCAGAAAATAAAATGAATGAATTTAAACAGAAAGCACTAACCCTATTGTCCACTTTTACTGATTGCCCTTCCAGAACTTCATTGGAAGGCTTGGTTAGATATACTACCGAAAGGAAGAATTAACAGATTGCAATACAAAAAGAGTTAACAATTTAGATGCTTGAAATATATCAACCGGAATATAAATAACCGATAGGATAAATTAAGAATTTATACTTCAACTGACAAACAGACTCAGCCACATAACAATTTTAGCTAAGCAATTTTTATGAAAATAGAATTTTTATTATTAATCTTATTTACTACAATTGTATTACTCTCCTGTAATCAGGGATCGGTTTCAATCGAAAATAAAAGTATACAGCGCGATACCCTTACATCGGATTTTATATTTTCTAAATCATCAGATTCTGTTATTCAAAATGGCGAATACATAAAATATTACAAAAATGGTGTAATGGAAATGTGGGGAATGATGAAAAACGGAAAACGTCATGGAGTATGGAAAAGTTGGTATGAAGATGGCTCTCCATGGAGTGAAACTGCATTTGCTGATGGAAAAAAAAATGGTAAAACAACTACCTGGTATGATAATGAAAAAAAACGGTATGAAGGGTTTTATACAAATGATGAGGAAAGTGGTAATTGGACGTTTTGGGATGAAACCGGAGGGAGTATAAAAAAGGAATATAAATAGCCATCATTTATAGGATTAAAAGCAAGAAAATAATGACATTTTTTTAAAAATGATACTAATGACTTACCTTTGTCTAACAGCCCATGAATTATTATGAGACATTTTTTATCTTTTTTATCTACATTCTATTTTATTAATTTCTCCTTTTCCCAAACGCTTTCACCAGAAGCTATATCAACTGCCGGCAGCAGCTTTAATAACGGCTCCAATGGACTTAACTGGACCTTAGGTGAGCCTGTAACTTCTACCTTAAATACTACTTCAAATATATTAACACAGGGTTTTCATCAGGATAAATTTACAATTACTTCTGTTGAAGATGAAAATGGTGATAGTGGAATTACTATTTTCCCTAATCCAACTATTGATGCCATTATGGTGCAGCTGAAATTCCCTGATAAAAGCACTTCAATGGAACTATATACAGTTGAAGGTAAATTATTGTCATCACGTTCTATACATTCTGAAACGTCTTTTCAGGTGGATATGAGCAATTATGCAAGTGGGACGTACGTGTTGAAAATAAAAAATAAAAATCTGAAGTCGTATCAAATAGTGAAATTAAAGTAATAATCTGAATAAAATAAAAAATGAAGCAAACGCTATTTCTCTTTTCAACTTTCCTGATGCTGAATTTATGTATGAAGGGCCAGGTTCCACAAGGTTTTAATTATCAGGCGGTGGCACGCGATAATTCCGGTGCGGCAATCACGAATCAAAGTATTGGCCTGGTAATAAATCTAAGGCAGGTCACTTCCAATGGCACAATTGTGTACAGTGAAATGCATACGGTTACATCAAATAATATAGGTCTGATAAATTTAGTAGTAGGCACAGGAACGGCTTTATCTGGTAGCTTTAGTGTCATTGACTGGGCTGCAGGCCCCTACTTTATTGAGATAAATATGGATGCGACAGGTGGTACTAATTATACATTGATGGGAACCCAGCAACTGATGAGTGTGCCCTATGCGTTATATGCTGCTAATGGTGGAGGCGGTTCCAATGGTATTGGTAGTACTGGCGCCACAGGTTCTACGGGTTTCCTTGGCTTTACTGGCGCTACCGGTTCTACGGGTAGAACAGGTAGTACCGGCTATACTGGTGCAACCGGTTCCACAGGTGATAGAGGAAGTACGGGTTCAACCGGTGCAACCGGTAGTATTGGCGCTACAGGAAGTACTGGCGTCACTGGTTCTATAGGTAGTACAGGCCCAACCGGTGCTGTAGGTGCAACCGGAGCAGATGCTACTTTTTCAGCACAGTTTAATGTTGTTAATAGTGGTGCCTCTGCTTACCTTTTTGATAATGCTTCCGATTATGTTTCCGGGTTAAATTCGAATCCGACAATTACATTGTATAGGGGTTTTACATATAAATTTAATATTAATGCAAGTGGGCATCCATTTAGAATAGCATCCACACAGGGTGGTGCTCAGTTTAATGTGGGTGTATCCGGCAATGATGTGAGTTCAGGAACAATTACTTTTAAAGTTCCTCAGGATGCCCCGGCTCAGTTATTTTATTATTGCATTTTTCATCCTGGAATGGCTGGTACAATTAATATCATGTAATATTTTTAAAATTTCATCACTCAAAGGACTTATAGCTGCTGAATAAAAATTCAATAGCCCGCTATGCTCGCTAATAAGGTATTTGCAGAAATTACAGCTTGGTGCAATGCTATTCCTAAAGCCAAACGTGCGGCTTAACTATTTAATTTGTAGCTTTGTACAGTTTTATTAGCAATAACTTTATTATTTACTCCAACCTCCATGTTGTTCATTTCATATACACAAAAAATAGCTGTTGTATTTCTGTTTGCTCTTGTTTTAACATCCTGTACACAAGAACAACCCAAACCGGTTGATCTTAATACAATACCGGGCATTATAATGGGTGGAGATGCTGGTATTTTCAGGGGCTTCAACCTGGGAGACAGCCTGGCTACTGTGTTAAGAAAAGAAACAGCAAAGCCAGTTGAATCTGATAGTAGTTATTTGTATTACGAGTATACACTTCCTGACACGGTTGGTTCTTATAATATTGCTTATAATTTTGATGAAAAAGGATTGTATGAAATTCAATCCAACATTTTTATTACTAACGCAGCAGAAACAGAAACAATTTTTAACAGGTTTAAGATTTATTTCGATAAGTATTACGGCTCCAGCCAAACGGAAATGGGATTCAGTGTATGGTCGGTAAAATCAAAAAAATTCGGAGAAGTGAAAATCAATCTGAGTGATGAAAGCAGCGATTTTACTATTGATAATGCTCCCGGCAAATTATCACTATGGATATATAAAGATGATACCAGTTCTTAAAAACAGGTTCTTTGCTATAAAGTATGGGAAAAAAATATTTTTTTTAATAGCTCACTCAGTTTTCCAGCAGCATTAATGCCTCATTTAACTCCGCCATTGTTTTTTTATTGTTTTGCAATTGCGCTAATGTAATACCTCTGCTATAAATAGTGACTGCTTTTTGCAGTTGTTCTGATTGTTCATAGTATTTTCCAAGCTGATAGTAGGCACCTAAATAAGTGGTATCCTGCGCTATCAATTTTTCCAGTATTTCAATCGCTTTTTCTATATTGTTAATCTTCGCATATTCCAACGCCAATGCATAACGCAGAAAAGAATCGTTAGGTTCTTTTCTCTGCATTTCCTGAATTTGCTGCAGACGGGAGTCATTCATTTATCGGAAAAATTAATGAAGAGTATTGATAATCTTAGTGTCCTTTAGCGGTCAATAATAAACTATTTATTTTTATTTAAATAACCGTTTTAAACTGCCTCAAAAAACGAATATCATTTTCAAAAAACAAACGCAGGTCTTTTATTTGGTATTTCAGCATTGTAATACGTTCAATGCCCATTCCGAAAGCAAAGCCACTATAAACTCTGCTGTCTATCTTACAATTTTCAAGTACTACGGGATCCACCATACCACAACCTAAAATCTCAACCCAGCCGGCACCTTTGCATATATTACAGCCCTCCCCTTTGCAAAAAGGACAGGATATATCCATTTCAGCACTTATTTCAGTAAAAGGAAAGAAAGAAGGACGCAAGCGGATTTTGGTTTCTTCACCAAACATTTCTTTTGAAAAGTATAACAACGCCTGTTTCAAATCTGCAAAAGATACATTTTTATCAATATATAAACCCTCTACCTGGTGAAATTGGCAGTGTGCACGTGCTGATATGGCCTCATTGCGGTAAACCCTTCCTGGCGATATAGTGCGGATAGGAGGCTTACTGTTTTCCATAATATGTACCTGTACAGAAGAAGTTTGTGTACGTAGCACTATATCCGGATTTTCGCTGATGTAAAATGTGTCCTGCATATCGCGTGCCGGGTGATCGGGAGGTGTATTCAAAGCAGTAAAATTGTGCCAGTCGTCTTCTATTTCAGGCCCTTCGGAAACTGTAAAACCAATTCTCGAAAAGATTTCTATAATTTGATTACGAACAAGTGACAAAGGATGACGGGAACCCACAGCAATAGTTTCTCCCGGAAGAGTTAAATCAAGAACTATTTTTCCATTTTCTTTATTTTCGAACTTTTCTTTCAATTCATTCACCTTCTCCTGAGCTCTGTTTTTTAATTCATTCAGCTTTTGTCCTACCTCTTTTCTCAGTTCGGGGGCAATGGTTTTAAACTCATCAAACAACTCGGTAACTTTCCCCTTTTTGCTCAATATTTTAATACGAAACTCTTCAACGCGTTCTCTGTTATCCGCTGCAAAGGTTTCAATTTCATTCAGCAATTCTTCTATTTTATCTTTCATTGTGTTGTAATTTTATACAAAGGTAATATGATAAACTATTGAATAATAACTATTCTCATCCTTATATCTTTCAGAGGCCTGTCATTTTTATCCGTTTTTTGTTTGGCAATTTCATCCACTACATTTAAACCCTCTATTATTTCACCAAATATAGTATAACTATTATCCAGATGAGGTGTTCCTCCACTACTTTCATAGGTTTTCATTTGTTCATCTGTAAAAGTAAATACAGGCACATTGGGTAGTTCGGAATCTACTTGTTTATTAATAAAATCATTCAAATATTTCATACTATCCGTTTGCCGGGTTTTAACAAACTCCTGGTACTGCTCAAGAATTTTTTTATTCTCGCTACGATTAACAATGGAGTTAAACAATTTCATTCTCGTAATACGTTTGGCCTGCACTTGTAATAGCGAGTCATTCCAAACATGTCCCTGAACAATATAAAATTGTGAACCGGCCGATGCCTGGCCAGGATTTTCAAGATCGCTGTCGCGTGCTGCAGCAAGAACACCTTTTTTATGGAATAATTTAGGATTAAATTCCTTAGGAATGGTATATCCTGGCCCTCCATTACCAAGTTCTATAAAGGGTGCAGCATTTTTAGAATCGGGGTCGCCTCCCTGGATAACAAAATTTTGTATTACACGGTGAAACAGTAAACTATCAAAATAGTGGTTTTTTACCAGCTTTATAAAATTATCACGATGTAATGGTGTTTCATTATAAAGACGTATCTTAATTGTTCCAAAATCAGTGATGATCATCACTTTTGTTTCCCGGGAATCGTCATTTACATAACCGTATGATTTTGACACAAATAGCAGAATTATAACTAAAAAAGCGTGGAAAAGTTTTTTGTATTTCATTAATAAATTTATTAAATTTGCTAATTGTAAAGATAGTAAACAACTTCAAAAATTATCAAATAGAAAATATTAAAATCTGCACTATGAAAACATCTATCCTGAAAACATCGGCTTATGTATGTGTAACATTACTGTTGTTAGCAGCCTTCTCTACTACTTCGTGCAAAAAAGATAAAACGTGTCGTGGTAAAATTACAGTTATAGATACTTCTGGCAACAAAGTAGCGGGTGCAACTGTGAAAGCTTCTTATGGTCAGACAGAATATTCGAGTACAACCGATGGTTCAGGAGTAGCGAGTATAGATTTAAAACTTCCTGCAATACTTAATATTGAAGCAATAAGCACAGCTTTCCCTGGAATGGTTGGAAAAGGGATTTTGCGTTTGGATGAGCCGGGAAAAACGGCTGATGTAACAGTTACTATAAAGTAAAGCCTTAATTAGCTAATTCCTTATTTCTGAAGTAATCAACAATAGCCTGTTTCATTAGTTGCAATTGCTGGCCGGGCTTTAATGGTGGAAGCATAGCATTTACTTTCCAATGCGGCCATCCTTCTTTATCCATTCCTTCATACTCATAATAGCCGTATGGCGAAAGTAATGTACATATTGCAATATGCATTACATCTAACTTAGCATTCTTTGAAAGCTTTACAGGACCTTTACCTAACTCCTGTATTCCAATCAAAAATAAAACACCCTCCATATCGATATCTTCACCAAACTGGTTAGTAAGTTTTTTTACCACCTCTTTAAAATTTTTTTCTAATTCCATATCCATTGTAAATCCGCCCGGAAGAATTTATGCCAACAGCCCTTCCTTGCTGAAATCGTAATTGCTGTAATCTGTAATTACGTTATACAGCGTATCCCGTTCAACAGGTATACGGTTTACCTGTTGAATCATTTCAACTAATTGTTGAGTGGTTAATGCCGGATTTTGTTCTTCAGACCCTGCCATTGTATATATTTTTGTAGAATCGTCAATAGTTCCATCAATATCATCAACACCAAAAGAAAGCGACAATTGAGCTGTTGTACGGCCTATCATTGGCCAATATGCTTTGAGGTGTGCAAAATTATCCATATAAATACGTGATACAGCATAGTTACGTAAATCTTCAATTACATCTACCTCTTTCATGCCGCTCATTTGGTTAGCTTTATTACGAAACTTTAGCGGGATAAATGTATTAAACCCCTTTGTTTTACCCTGTAAATCGCGTAAGCGATTCATGTGGTCAATACGATGTTCAAACTTTTCAATATGGCCATACAGCATGGTAGCATTGGAAGGCATACCCAATTTATGAGCTGTTTCATGTATCTCCAGCCATTGAGCAGAGGTACATTTATCTTCACAGATTTGCTTACGGATGTTTTCATCAAATATTTCAGCTCCACCGCCAGGCAATGAATCCTGACCATGTTCTTTTAAAATATGTAAACCTTCTTCATAACTTACTTTTGCTTTGCGACACATATATTCCAGCTCAACGGCAGTAAATGCTTTTACATGTATCTCCGGGCGAATGGTTTTTATCTTTTTTATTAAACCTGCAAAGTAATGTAAACCCATTTTAGGATGCACACCACCAACAATGTGTACTTCAGTAACCGGCTTACCATCATACGTTCGGACAATATTCAGTATTTCTTCTTCCGATAGCTCCCAGGCTCCTTCTGTTTGCTTTAACAAGCGGGAATAAGAACAAAATTTACAATCGAAAACACAAATATTAGTTGGTTCAATATGAAAGTTGCGATTGAAATAAACATAATTGCCATGCTTTTTTTCACGTATATGATTAGCAAGGCTTCCCAGATATCCAAGTTCTGCTTTTTCATATAAAAAGACCCCTTCAGAGGGTGTAATACGCTCCTCCCCGTATACCTTTCCGGCAATATTTTTTAACTCTTCAGAGATAGTGGAATCTGATAAAATGGATTCAATTTTTTGAGTAACCATTGTGGGATGTATTTATGTTGCGAAGTTACGGTTTTGTAGCCAGAATATGGTTATTATTAAACGGAAAAACCAGTACCTTTACATAGTTATGAATGACAAACACCTCCTTTTAGTAGAAGATGAAGAACATCTTTTAAAAATCATACAGTTGAACCTGGAACTGGAAGGATATAGTGTAACCACTGCTATTACAGGAATTGAAGCTTTAAAAGAATTCAGGAAATCACATTTTGATTTGGTAATATTAGATGTAATGCTTCCGGAAATACATGGCTTTGATGTGTGTGAAGAAATACGCAAAGAAAACACACAGGTGGCTATTTTATTTTTAACTGCAAAAGGCTCGAGCAGTGACAGGATTCGTGGGTTGAAGCTGGGAGCTGATGACTACCTGACCAAGCCTTTTAACCTGGAGGAATTGCTGTTGCGGGTCCATATTCTTCTGAAGCGTAGCAAGACTACAACTGAAAAGGAACTGGAACAGTACACATTTGATGATAATGAGGTTAATTTTAAAACCTATGAGATTAAAGGTGTAAATGGAAAGAAAGTTGAAATTAGCAAACGGGAGATAGCATTGTTAAAACTATTGATTGAGCATGCAGGCAAAGTAGTTTCAAGAGAAGAAATTCTGGATACGGTTTGGGGAAAGGAGGCCTATCCATCTTCAAGAACAATTGATAATTATATTCTCGCTTTCCGCAAATATTTCGAAAAGAAACAAAAGGAACCACAACATTTTCATTCTATACGTGGGGTAGGTTATAAGTTTACCGAATAAATTTATTTTTTTTGCCCGGCTGTCTCAGAAGCTGGTTTTACAGCGGCTGCGAGCTTCCCTGTAATATAGGTAGCAATTGGGGAAAAACTAAGTGAAACAATCTTTTTAGGATCATTTTCCTTAGATGAAAACTGAGAAGTGGCAACTCCTGCAGAAATATTTTTTCCTGTTTTATCCAATATAGAATAATGTACGGTCACCTCTCTCATATAGGCATCTGTAGTGAGATTATAAGATTCTGCATTGTTTACAATATCCAGTTGATTTATAAAAATAAAGTAGTTGGATTTATATTTTTTGTTCAGATAATCGAGCAATTTAGGGTCATTTATTTTTGTATTCATAAACTTTTTATCTGTGCTGGCTTCAACTACAATTTGTCCGTTTTTGATTCCATTTTGTTTTGCAACAAGCGTTTTTGGATTGGGATCGGAAACCAAATCATAAGACAAATTAATTGAGCTGTAGATATATGCCAGGTCTTTTGCCATTTTTGCAGAATCTGAATAAAAAGAAACAACAGGTGCAATGCTCTGTAATTTAAGTTTCAATTGAGTATTTAGTTGCTGGCGAAAATTTTCACGTATTTTTTCAAACTTCCATTTTGTTTGCTGATTGATTTTCATATCAATATCGCTCATATACAATCTGGGTTCAAAAGGGATAATCATTATTTTTTCTATAGCAGCAGAGGTGTTTGTCTGGGTGGTACGTGTGCTTTCCTGTGCAAAAGAAAAGTGCACTATAAAACAAAATAAAATGAGAGTACTATTTTTTTTGTGTCCAGTCATTTACAACGAATAAGGATGTGAAGGAATAAAAAAACTACCCACAGTCTTCGAGAGACTCAGACTGACTGCGCGCTGGTCATATTGAGTGCTTTCGAAATATGTGCGTAGCTTTTTAACTTAATGACATTGCCCGATGGTTATCGTTATTCGTAGAAATTATTTATTAAACAATCGCACAACATCATTACCGTTGGCGTACAACAACAATGCCAATAATACCATCATACCGGCATACTGTGCGTATTCCATAAATTTTTCATTGGGTTTTCTGCGGGTAACTACTTCATATAACAAAAACATTACATGTCCGCCATCCAATGCAGGTATAGGTAATATATTCATAATGGCAAGGACAATACTTAAAAATGCAGTAAATGCCCAAAAACGTTGCCAGTCCCAGGTAGTGCTATATGCTTTACCCATGGCAACAAAGCCACCCAATTCTTTGTGTGCGTCTTTTACGGTGAAAAGAACTTTTAATTGTTTAATATATCCATCAAATGTTTCATACGCCTTGTTAATGCCTGCCGGGAAAGCCGTAAAAAAACTATACTCTCTGGTTTCAAAAGTAAAATAGTTATCTAATGATTTGGGCCCGATTCCGAGCTTTCCTTCGTCAGATACTGTTGCAGTTGCAGTAATACTGTCGTTGTTGCGAAGAAGTGCTATTTCTACGGGAAGATTTTTGTTATTCTTCAGTATTTTAACAACATCCTGGTAATATGGAGTAGAAGCGTTGTTGATAGCAATTATTTTATCTCCTTTTTTTATGCCTGCGGCAGCAGCGGATTTATCAGGAAGTACTGTATCAATATCAAACGGGAAGCGAGGTTCAACAAGTGTGTATTTATTTTTTATCATTTCGCTTAAATCGTCTTCGGTAACGGTAATATCCATTTTTTGTCCATCACGCTCTACCTGTATGCTTTTAGCTTTATTGATAAGCACTTCATAAGGCACTTTCGTGATACTTTCAACAGATTTATTATCAACTGAAAGTATTTTATCACCATCCCTCATGCCCATTTGCCAGGCCAACGTATCAACCGCTACGCCATTTGTAACGTTTTTTGTAGGCAGGTATTCCTCCCCCCAGGCAAATAATACCATTGCATAAATCAATATTCCAAGTATTACATTTACTGTAACTCCGCCTACCATAATGATAAGGCGTTGCCATGCCGGTTTTGAACGAAATTCCCAGGGTTGTGGAGGTTGTTTCATCTGTTCTTTGTCCATAGATTCATCAATCATTCCTGCAATTTTGACATAACCACCCAGAGGCAGCCAGCCAATACCGTATTCGGTTTCTCCTTTTTTTACTTTAAAGAGGGAAAACCAGGGATCAAAAAACAGATAAAATTTTTCTATTTTGGTTTTAAATAGTTTAGCTGGTATAAAGTGCCCCAACTCATGTAAAACAATAAGTATTGAGAGACTTAATATAAACTGCAATGCTTGTGTTACTACTTCCATAGGTTACGGATAACTAATTATTACGAATTTGTTTGCGAAGTTACGAATCTTTTCAGGTAATGTTGATTGCTGACTTGTTAAATAGATTTAATTAGCATAGAGCTTGAGATCAGTTCGGCAGCTACTATTCTTGTTTCTTTATTTGTATTAATATAATCCTCATAGCCGGGTTTACTTATAAAATGAATAGTTTGCAGGCATTTTTCCACCAAATCACCCATCTGCAAAAATCCGATTTTGTCTTTTAAAAATGCATCTACGGCTATTTCATTTGCTGCATTTAAAATGCAAGGAGAGTTACCGCCTTTTTTAAGTGCTTCATAGGCTAAGGATAAGTTCCGGAATGTATTGGTATCAGCAGGTTCAAATGTTAATTGCGGATAATTCATAAAATTAAAACGAGAGAAATCTGATTTTATGCGTTGCGGGTAGCTCATCGCATATTGAATAGGAAGTTTCATATCAGGTAATCCCATCTGGGCTTTCATGCTGCCATCGGTAAACTGAACGATAGAGTGAATAATACTTTGTGGGTGTATAATAACATCAATCTGTTCAACAGCCAATCCAAACAACCATTTGGCTTCAATCACTTCTAATCCTTTGTTCATAAGGGATGCAGAGTCAATAGTAATTTTAGCCCCCATCTCCCAATTAGGGTGTTTTAGCGCCTGTTCTTTTTTTACATCTTTCAGAAAATCTCTATTTTTTCCCCTGAAAGGCCCACCGGAAGCTGTCAGGTATATTTTTTCAATCGGGTTGTGAAATTCCCCGGCAAGGCACTGAAAAATGGCTGAATGTTCCGAATCAACAGGATATATATTAACACCATTTTCTTTTGCCAGTGTTGTAACTAAATCACCCGCAACAACTAATGTTTCTTTATTGGCCAGGGCTATCTGCTTTCCTGCTTCAATAGCTGAAAGTGTTGATTCAAGCCCTGCATAACCAACAATAGCAGCAATTACCATGTCAATACTATCCATTTTAGCTACTTCTGCAATGGACTTATTGCCTGCATATACTTTGATGTCATAAGGCTGTAAAGCCTGTTTCACATATAAATATTTACTTTCATCGGCTATTACAACCGTATTGGGGTTAAACTCAATTGCTTGTTTAATGAGTAAATCGACATTATCATTACCAGTAAGTACTTCTACAGTAAATTTATCGGTATTGGCGCGAATAACGTCTAATGCCTGTGTTCCGATAGAGCCGGTTGAGCCGAATATTGCTATATTTTTGTGCGTGTTCAATTATTTTGTGTTTTTCTTGTATAATTTATAGTCTAAGGACGCAAATTGCGACCTTTTGTTCCTAAAACACCATATAATCCTGCGGATCAATGGGGTTGCCGTTATACCACAATTCAAAATGCAAATGAGGACCCGTGGTTTGTTCTCCTGAATTTCCAATAATAGCAATAGGATCACCAGCCTTAACGTAATCACCTATTTTTTTTAATAATACAGAGTTATGTTTATATACTGATATTAGATTATTGGTGTGCTGTACTGTAATTGTATAGCCTGTTTCTGATGACCAGGTAGCCAAGATTACAGTACCATCCAACGTGCTTTTTATAGCTTCATTTTCAGGGCCTACTATATCAATGCCGTAGTGCTGCTCGCTTGCTTTAAATGAGTTAGAAACAATACCTTTTAGCGGAGTAAAAAATGAAAAATTAGAAATCGCATTTTTATTAGTTTCTGTTTCATAACTGAGGCTGTAGCGGTCTTGTGCTTCTATATTTTTTCTCAATTCGGCTTCATCTTCTGAAGCACCCATTTGTAGTTTGCCGTATTCTTTGTTCTTGTCTGGCCGGTTTTGAGCGCTGTCGGATTTAATGTTACCCTTTAATACATTACCAATATTTGCAATGAAAGCATTTTGTTCGATAAGTGATTTTTCCAATGAATCGCTTTTAAAAGTAATACGAATGAGGTTTCTGCGTATTCCTGCATCGGCATAACCCGGGATATATTCACGTAAAGGAGTAAAAGCGATAAGAGAAGTTACAAGCATTACCATAACAATGGTAATAGCTCCTAATAAAATAAACAATCCTAATGGGGTAAGGCGTAATGAGAAATTTTCTTCAAATGTATCATCATTCATTACCACCAACCGGTAGCGATTGCGTAAGCGTTGTATAAGTTTACTTTTTTTGTCCTCCTTACTTGCCATATTTACAAATATCGTAATTTTTTTGTAAGAGCTAGGGATAAAGGAGCCGTTGATATTAAAAGAAGATGGCGGGATAAGGGAAGCGAATTGTTTTGTAACCAAAATGTTACGGCACTATTATTTCATTAGTTGTAACGATGTTACTTTTATGTCCGGACCGGTCTTTTAATGTGATTTCAAATTTCACCACATCATGTGGTCCAAATATCGGGGCAGCTCTGAGCTTTATTTTAATTTCACCGTCTAATGCTTTGTATTGGCCGTCAGGAGTGAGATAGGGCACACGATAGCTGTAAAACAATGTATCGAATTGTGGAGTTCCAAAAGAAGAATCAACAGGTATAAATTCTCCATTGGTATCTTTATACAAGTATTTCATTTTTAAATCGTCTTCAGAAGTCAGGTCACCTGTGGGGATACCGATATCTCCATCACCATCCTGAAAAGTAATGTAACAATCTGCAGAATCGTTACCGAAGGTTACAAACTGTTCAAACTTAATAACAGGCTGTGGAGGAAAATGTTTTTCTTTTACACAGGATGTTATTAAAGTGCCAGCAACAATAAGAAGAAAAAATATATACACAAATTGTTTCATCGGCAGAAAATAGAATACATAAAATTATTAATTATTTTTGAGGAAAGCAATTTATGAACTTGCGAATTACGAATTTTAACGAATTGCGGCTAAAATAAGATGCCTGACAGAGTTTATTAATTGTATGTATAACATCAAAAATTCAAATCAAATACAAATTATAGATACCATTTTTGGTATAAATACACCGGAACAATTCAGGGATGCAGCTTTAGCAATTTTTAATTACCAGGTTGCTGAAAATGAAGTTTACCGTGATTTTGTATCGGGCATGAAAATTAAACCTTCCGGAATTGCTGAACTGGAAGACATTCCATTTTTACCTATAGAATTTTTTAAAACACATAAAGTAATTACCAATGCTGTTGATAAGAAACGGAAGGTTCAATTTTTTACCAGCAGTGGTGTTATACAAAGCCGGCATTATGTGAAGCATTTGGCAATTTATGAACGAAGTTATAAGCAGGGGTTTGAGTATTTCTATGGAAATATAAAAGACTATTGTATTTTGGCTTTACTTCCTTCTTATATGGAGCGTGGAGGCTCTTCACTGGTTTATATGGTCAACGATCTAATCAGATATACTGAACATCCATCAAGTGGATTCTATCTGCACAATTATGATGAGTTAATTTTTAAGCTGAAAGAGTTGGAACAACAAAAACAGAAAACTATTTTATTGGGTGTGACGTATGCTTTGTTGAATCTGATTGAAGAAAAAAAAATTCAGTTGAATCATACAATCATTATGGAAACAGGTGGTATGAAAGGAAAACGAAAGGAAATGGTAAGAGAAGAGTTACATTCTGTTTTGTGTAAAGGTTTTGGAGTAAATGTAATTCATAGTGAGTATGGAATGACTGAATTATTATCTCAGGCTTATTCAAAAGGAAATGGAATGTTTTATTGTCCGCCCTGGATGAAACTATTAATAAGGGATACAAACGATCCTTTATCGATTCTAAAAGAAAATAAAACAGGAGGCATCAATATCATTGATCTTGCAAATATTAATTCCTGCTCTTTTATTGCTACCCAGGATTTGGGAAAAACTTATTCTGATACTTCTTTTGAAATACTCGGAAGGTTTGATAACAGTGATTTGAGAGGATGTAATCTGCTTTTGGAATAAAATGCCTGCAATTGAAATATACACTTTCTTCTTTAAACAATAATTTATATCATTCAGTCGTTTATACAGTATAAAGCGACTTCCATGGCATAAGTTTTTACTTTTTAATATTTGGTGAAGGACTAAATAAATAAGTAAAAACTTATACACTTTTCGCTATGGAGTACAGACCATCATTACTTACAATTTTACTAATCTGGTTTTTATTTGGCTTCAGTAGTTCAAAATCTCAGGAACACTATATAGAGCAAGTAAAAGAATTAAAACATTATGATGTAATTATAGTGCCTGGGGTTCCTTATAAAGATCCAACATTAGAGATAGTGCTCAAAGCGAGAATACTTTGGGCAAAGTATTTGTTCGACAATAACATCGCTAGAAACATAATATTCTCTGGTGCTGCTGTGTATAACCCATATATTGAAGGGGTGGTGATGAGGATATATGCTGATTCACTTCATATTCCGTCTTCACATACATTTTCAGAAACCCGTGCTGAACACAGTACAGAAAACATTTATTATTCTTTGCTGATGGCAAGACAATTGGGTTTTAAGAAAATTGCCGTTGCAACGGATCGGTATCAGGCAATCGTTATAAAAAAATTCATGGGAAAAAATTGCCCTGATGTAGAAATGGCATTAATTGAATATAAAAAAATAGATTTAATTACTGCTCCATGGCCTGAAATTGACCCTTCTTCAGCATGTGTTGATAATTTTATTTCCTTAACCATGAGAGAAAGTCCTATAAAACGTTTTATGGGTACACTTGGTAAAAATATTAACTATACAGAATGTGATACAGGAAGCTATCAACAAAGAAAGTCGGTGTTTCCAATAGCCGGACTAAATATGTTTCATTAATTCTTATCGTTTATTACTTAAATAACTTCTCTTTTTTATCTACCCCCGTTTTTTGATACTGTCTATATACCACAGACTTTAAAAAGCTATAAGAATGAATAATTTATGATGAATTAAAATTATTCTTATATTAGCCTGTATGAAAACAGATCACATAAATCAATTCTACGAGATATTATGTAAAGAACATCTTTGTTTTATATATCAGGGTGATTTTAGTGACGATATTACTGAAAAAATCATCAGCCTGAGTGAGTATTCTATTGATAACAATAATCAGGTGATGGCAAAGATGAAAAATAAAATATCGTTTCTTATTGTAGAATGTTTTCAAAATATTGTCAGACATGGAAATTCCGCTCCTCATGATATTAATAGAACATTAACCCTTCCCAGTTTGTTTTCTGCCAGAAGCACCAATGATTGTGTATATATAACTTCGGCTAATTTGATTGAGAATGAGCAAATTCCATTATTACAGGAAAAGCTCGAAAAACTTAATAGTTTAGATAAAGAAAAAATTAAAGCGTTATACATGGAGATACTTTCCAATAACCAGCTGTCTGAAAAAGGGGGGGCGGGTTTGGGTTTGGTGGAAATGGCAAGAAAATCAGGGAATCCGATTGAGTATGGCTTTGAAAATGAGAATGACAAACTTTCTCTTTTTTATCTTATGTTGAAGATGAAAGAGAAGGGTATTGTGAAGATAGAAGACAATATTTCTCTTGGAAGCGTGAAACAGATGCACGATATAATGCGCAGAGAGCATATCTTGTTAGTCTATAAAGGTGACTTTTCCCAGGAAACAATTATTCCTTTATTGAAAATGATAGAGGATAATTTGAATAAACATCAGGAGGAATATAATATAAAAAAGAAGCTGTATCTGATTCTTGTTGAGGTATTGCAAAACGTTTCCAAACATTCTATGGATAGAAATGGGAAGAGAGAAGCGATATTTATGATAGGGAAGAGAGGCCAAAAATATAATATTTGTACAGGTAATACAGTAGACAAGTATTCAGCTGAAAGGTTAAAAGATAAAATTAATACGGTAAATGCGTTAAATAAGGAAGAACTGACCAATTACTATAAAACAACATTAAAGTATGGTACTGCTTCTGAAAAAGGTGCCGGCCTTGGTATAATAGATGTAGCAAAAGAGAGCAGTGATAAGTTGGTATATGATTTACAATCTGAGGGTGAAAATTTTTTCTTTTCATTGAATGTTAGTGTGTAAGTGATAATAGAATGTTTTAATTTTTATAAAATAAAGCACAAACGTTTGTGCCAATATTTTTAAAGCATATTGATAAATAATTATGGAAAATCTTTTGGTTATAGAAGAAACTCAGGATACTCCTAAAATAGTTTTTGATAAGAATAAAGGGATTTTTGAAATTTCAGGAAGGTCATTGCCTGAAAATGCTATCAAATTTTATACGCCAGTATTAAAATGGCTGGAAGATTATATTGTGGCTCCCAATCCAACTACATGCTTTGAATTTAAACTTGATTATTTTAACTCTGCTTCTACAAAAAAGATTTTTGAAATTATAACAATTTTAGGAAAATTAACTCCATCTAATTCATCCGTAGTTATAAAATGGTATTATAGCAAGGATGATGAATTAATAAAGACTAAAGGAACAGAGATGCAGGAAATGTTTGAGATTCCTTTTGAAGTGAGGACCTATTAGTTTCCGGTTTGATTTATAATTTTATTCCCAGTACTAAAATGTCATCTGTTTGTGTTACCGCTTCCTTCCAATTTTGATGGGCAGATGCTATAATTTGTTTTTGTTCCTGCATGGTTAAATGTTGGTTATTTAGTAACAGATCAGTAAATTGCTGCGTACCAAACTTTTTTCTGTTTTTACTTCCAAACTGATCCATATAACCGTCAGTAAAAATATACATATTCATACCTTCTTTTATTGTGATAGTATGATTAGTATATTCAACCTCTGAACTGTTTTTCTTTCTTGAAATACCTCCGATTGTTTGCCTGTCGGCATTGATAATGGTTGTTTCATTTCCTGTTATAATGTACAAAGGGTTTTGTGCACCTGCGTATTGTAGTTGTTTATTTTTAAAGTCAATACAGCATAAGGCAATATCCATTCCATCCCCTGATAGTGCTCCATTTTTTTCCTGATGCAATGCTTCATATACACCTATATGCAGCAGGCGAAGTATTTCGGAAGGTTTAGTAACGTGTTTTTCATTAACAATTTGATTTAGTAAAGTATTTCCAATCATGCTCATAAAAGCTCCCGGAACCCCATGCCCGGTACAATCAACAGCAGCAATGATTAGTTGGTGCCCGATAGCTATCGGGTTGGGAGCCGGGAGTTCGGAACCGGAAGCCGGTACCCGATAGCTATCGGGTTGAGAGCCGGAAAACCAGTAAAAATCACCACTGACAATATCTTTGGGTTGAAAATAGATAAATGAGTTCGGAAGCATTTTCTGTATTTCTTTTTCCTCTATCAGGATGCTTTGCTGGATATGCTGTGCATAGTTTATGCTATCAACTATTTTTTCTTTTTGCTTTTCTATTATCGCTTTTTGTTTTTGTGTAAGCCTCCATCTGTTGAACATAAAACCAGCAAAAACAAGAACAATTATTAAGAAACAGGAAATGAGTATCAGTATTACTTTTTGTTTTTCTTTTTCTTCCCGGGCAATAGCATCTGCTTTTTCTTGTTCAGCTTTTTGTGTTGCTTGTTTTGTTTCAAATTCAAAATTCATTTCAGAACGAACGGATTTCTTTGTGTTCTCTTCATTGTAGATGCTGTCTCTTGCTGTTATATATTTTTTGTAATGTTCCAGAGCCTTTTCGGGCTGGTTGGTTTTCTCATATAATTCGCTCATAGAATTTTCAATTGCTGCTATATAGCCTAAAGCGCCAACCGTATCAGCAAGTATTCGTGCTTTTTGTAAATATAGTTCTGCTTCTTTGAATTTTTTTAATGAAATATAAAGTGAACCCATGTTACAGAGATTTAGGGTAATTCCGTCTTTATCCCCCAATTCTTCTGAAATTTCTAATGCTTTGGAATAATAATCAAATGCATTTCTGTACAATGAGTCACTGGCTGCAAAATCATGTTCAAGTTCCGCAGCTCTTGCCTGTTTATCATAAGCTGTTCCTATGTTAGTGTAGGTGAGTGTAATCCCGCTTCTATTTCCCTGTTCCTCTGCAATTTTCAATGCTTTAAAATAATAGTCCAATGCTTTACTATAATTGCCTTGCTCGGAATAAACACCTCCAATGTTACTGATATGAGGAGCTATCATGCTTTTATCATTCAATTCATTAGCAATTTTCAACCCTTTAAAATAATAGTCCAATGCCTTAGCATAATCTTTCTGATTAGAATAGATAAGCCCTATGTTGCCCAGATGGCGGCATATCCCTGCCTTGTTTCCCAGCTCTTCGTCTATCTTTAATGCTTTAAAGTGATAATTTAAGGCTTGTGGATAATTTCCCTGATGGTCATAAACATTTCCAATGTTTCCAAGCGTTGCAGCGGTTCTTTCTTTATTATTCAGTGATTCTCTTATTTTGAGTGCTTTGAAAAAGAAGTCAAGTGAAAGCGGGTAATTGCCTTTGAAATAATAAAATACTCCAAGCTCATGACAGGCTATTGCAATTAGTCGTTGTTGTAGTTTATGCTGTTCATCGGATGAGGCAGATAATTTCTCTGCAATTTTTAATGCCTGTTTACTAAGAATAATGGCAGTGTCCGGGTTGATATTTTTCAGTTCCCAGGCAAGTGCATTAAGGGTATTAACACGCGTTGTATCAATCCCGATTCCGGCACTCTCTCCTTCAATTGTTGGAGTGAATTCTGAAGAAGAAATTGTGTTAAATTTATTAAGGACAGAACGTAATGAATCTATTTTGTTTATAACTTCCTGCGGTTGGGCGAAACTGCAGAAGGAAGCACAAATAAAAATAATATAAGCCAGTAAGTACTTTATTTTTTTATTTATCATTTTTTAATACTATAAATTCTAATTTGCTTCTGGTAAAATAGTGATTTATTAATTTATGATGCCATTGTTATATCAATTATTTTACGTAAATATTATAATTTTATTCCGACTACTAAAATATCATCTGTTTGCTCCGTAATTTTTTTCCAGTTTTGATGAGCGGATACAATAATTGATTTTTGTTCCTGCATGGTTAAATGCTGATTGTTAATTAGTAATTCTTTAAACTGATTTGTGCCCAATTTTTTATTATCAATTCCTCCATACTGATCAATATACCCGTCAGTAAAAAGATAAATGTTCATATCTTTCTTTATCGTAATGATATGGTTGGTATATTTTGTCTGAAGTGGGGTTTTCTTTCGTGACATTAATCCATTACTTCCAATTGTTTGCTTATCGGCCTTTACTACTTCAAGAGTATTACCAATTATTATATACAAAGGATTCCGTGCACCGGCATATTCAATCGATTGATTTTGCAAGTCGATGCTGCATAGCGAAATGTCCAAACCATCACGTGCTAAAGCACTATCTTTTTCCTGGTGCAATGCTTCATATATTCCTATATTAAGCAGGTACAAAATTTCGGAGGGTGTGGTAATATACTTTTCATTTACAATCTGGTTAAGCAGCGTATTGCCAATCATGCTCATGAATGCTCCCGGTACTCCATGCCCGGTACAGTCAATTGCTGCAATAATAATTTTATTATTTATTTTGGAAAACCAATAAAAATCACCACTGACAATATCTTTCGGTTGGTAATAAATAAATGAATCAGGAAAAAATTTTTGAATTTCACTTTCATCCGTTAAAATACTTTGTTGAATACGTTGTGCATAATTTATACTATCAATAATCTTCTCATGCTGTTGCTCTATAAGTGTATTTTTTTTTATTAGTTCATCATTTTTATTACTAAGAGTTATATTTAACTTTTGTTTTGTAACATAACGGTTGTATAGTATCAGGGCAAACAAAATGGCAATGGTTAGTCCTATACTAAATCCATTTCGAGTGAATTTTTGCCTGTTAAGCCCGGCCTGTTGTAATGCTTTATCTTTTGTAAGCAATTCAATATCGTTTTCTTTTTTCTGGGATTCGTATTTTGCACCCATTTCCATTATCTGCTTATTTGATAGCTCATTAAACAAGGTGTCCTTAATGTCAGAGTGAAGCGTGTAGTATATGTATGCCAGTTTATAATCTCCTGTTTTTTCGTATAATTCAGATAGTGAAGAATAGGTATCTTTAATACCATCTTTATAGCCCATCTTTTTATACCGTATTAAAGCTTGATTGAGGTTATAAAGCGCGTCCCTGAATTTGTTTTGTTTCAGATATATTTCTCCGATACCAAAGTATGCATCTGTTACCGCTATTTTATATCCTATTTTCTCACCTATTTTCAGAGAATTCAAATAGTTATGTAATGCTTCGTTATACGTGCCCTGATGAGAATATGCAATGCCTATATTGCCATATCCTCTGGCTATTCCAAAGCTATCCTTAATTTCTTCAACTATCTCCATATATTTTGTATAATTCTTAATGGCATTTTCATAATCAGCCTGTTTTTCATAAACATCTCCTATACCATTATAAGCGCTGGATATTCCACTTTTATATTCTATAGCTTCACTGATTTTCAGCTGATTTAAGAATGCTTCCGATGCTTTTCTATAGTTGTGCTGATATAAGTATACATAACCAATGTCATAATAAGAGTCAGCAACTCCTTTTGTATTGCCATTGGTTTCACTGATATCCGCAGCTTTTAAGTAATTATCTAATGCTTTTTCATGGTTACCCATATACCAGTATATATTTCCTATATAACTATATGTATCAGCCATTCCTTCTTTATTTTTTCTTTCCTGACTTATTTTAATGGATTTCTGGAAATTGTCCAGAGCCATTTCATATTTATCCTGATAATAGTAAACCAATCCAATATATCTGTATGACTTTTCCATACCTTCCTTATTATTCAGTTCTATGTTAAGTGTTAAAGCCAACTGATAATATTTTACAGCAGTTTCATAAATATACTGTCTTTCGAACGTGTCACCAATATTGTTTAAGGCTCGTACTAATTCTTTTTTGAGGTTACTGTTTCGTGATAAATTTTCTGCTTTTTGTAAATAGTTTAATGCTTTTTTATGCTGATTCAGGCGATTATATTCAGACCCTAACTCAATTAAAGAGTTTATAAGCGCTCTTTTTTTCTCTGAGTCAGATTCGGAAGTATCATTGATTGCTTTTGTTATATTGTTTAATAGGGAATCTATAGTTTTGTTATTTTCTTCTGTATTTTTCTGTGATTGAGCCTTCGCTGAATGAAGGCAGAAGATGGAAATAAATAAGAGGATATATCTAATGTTTTTTTGCATTTGAAAAAAGATGAAAGAATTATTTAATTTTTACACCCACTACAAGAATATCGTCTATCTGTACGGTATTTCCCTTCCATTCCTCATGTGCTTTAATTATTATATTTCCTTGCTCCTCCATATTCAGTTCCTGGCTACTAAGTAGCAGCTCTTGAAATTTGCCAAGACTAAACTTTTTTCTTTTTTTACCACCAAATTGATCCGGGTATCCGTCAGTAAAAAGATAAATGCTCATATTGGGAGTTATTGGAAAAGTATGATTGGTGTAGTTAACTTTAAGTGAGCCTGTTGGTTTTATCAAAAATTGTCTTCCACCGATTGTATAAATATCTGCCTTTATTATTGTAAGCTGGTTATTAGCTATTATATATAATGGCTGCTGTGCACCAGAATACTCTATTCGGTTATTCTCATAATCAATACAGCAGATGGATATATCCATTCCATCATCTGATATTGGTTTTTCTTTATTCTGGTTTAAAATGTCATATATTCCATTATTCAAATGGTTTAGTATTTCGGATGGAGTTGTAATATGCTTTTGTTTTATAATCTGATTTAAAAGCGTGTTGCCTATTATACTCATAAATGCTCCGGGTACACCATGTCCTGTACAATCAGTAACGACCAATATAATTTTGCCATTTATTTTTGAACACCAGTAAAAATCGCCACTTACAATGTCTTTAGGCTGATAATAAGTAAAAGAATCGGGCAAAAGTTTTTGTACCTCCTGTTCTTCAATAACAATCTTTTGTTGCATCAGTCTTGCATAAACAAGGCTGTTTACAATTTTTTCCTGTTGTTTTTCAATAAGTATATTTTTCTGCAGCAAATCTTTATTTGTAATATCCAACTGTATATTTAATTTTCTTTTGACAGTAAAACGGTTAAACAATATAAAGATTAAAAGTAAGACCAGAATTAACCCTCCAATGAAACCATATAAAACAAATTTTTGTCTGTCCATTTCACTCTGTTGGAGTGCTTTGTCTTTCTTTAATAATTCTATATCTTTTTCTTTTTTTTCGGTTTCATATCTTGTATTTAGTTCTGTTATATGGTTATTTGCTTTTTCACTAAGCAATGAATCTTTAAGTTTCCGGAATAGTTTATGGTATTCTAACGCCTGTTGATAGTTCCCTCTTTTTTTTAATGCATCTGAGAGCAGGTATGCTCCACTTTTTAAGGCTTCTAACTCTTTTGTTTTTTCAGCCGTTTTAACTCCATGAGTGAGAAAACCGATAGCTTCATCGAGTCGGTTTTGTATAAGACGCATTTCTCCTATTGAAATTAATACACTGGCAGATCTGGCAGATTCCAGATCTTTTCCAAATGGTCTTTCATTAAAACATTTTTCGGCTGCTGTAAAGTATTCTTGTTTGCCGGTTTGTTTTGCCCAATCAAGATATATTTCTCCAAGACTTATCTGTGCAAGATCCACACCATTAGGGTCTTTGCGGGCAGCATATTCAATTCGTGCTTCTTTAAGATAGTTAATAGCTTTTTGATACTGTTTTAGTCCAAGATAGGCAGTATGGATATTGAGTAAAGAGTGGGTTATATTCTCCTTATCCTTTTTACGCAGCTCTAAAGCGTGAAGATGGTATTCAAGCGCCTTTCCATAATCAGATTTTTTTCCGGAAAGTTCGGCCATGCGAGAATACACATTACCGATATTGTTCAGGCTGTTAGCGATATTTGTTCGGTCGTTAATTTCTTCGGCTACTTTTAAGGATGCCAAATAATATTCAATAGCTTTCTCATACAACCATTTATGATAATATATATTTCCAATTTTCCTCAATGAAACAGAAATAAATATTTTTTTATTTGTTTTATTGGCCGCCTCTGCTGCCTGTAATGCATATTGCAATGCATTTTCATAGTCAAACAGTGAGTGCGAATATAGGTCGGATATGGTAAATAAGATTTTTACTTTTACAGTGTCCTTACTATTATAATCATTTGTGGGAAGGGATTTTAAAGCATGGAGTAGAGAATCGATGGTTTTGAGTGAAGATGTTTGTGCTGCTTGTTGAGCATATACAACATGGCTGCCAAGTATTATAAAGAGATAAGCGACAAATTTTTTTTTCATCTTTCCCATTTATTTACTGAACATGTTGAGTGTTTTTGTTCTTTCCGGAATATATCAGACACGAACAAGAACAGGCTTTTTTATGTGCTATTACAATAATAGGAAAAATTACCTTTTAAAAAACAAGTCTTCATTAAGCAGTGTAAATTTCCGTATTTTGTTTGAGACTCCTACGGAGTTTTATTTCCAGATATACTGAGCGAATGAGTTTGCTGTTTTTTGTAAACTCATTCAGTCGAAGTATCGCTATCAGGAGAAAAAGTTGCGCTGGATAATTATACAATTTTTATTGTATGATTTGAGTAAAAACAATCCAATAAACAATTAAATTTGAATTCAGTTTAAAGTTCCAGGTAAGATGGAAGTAGAAAATCCGGGTTGAAATTAGTTGGTAAAATTATTTTTATGAAGGTAAGTGGTTTTACAATTGTCAGGAATGCAATTAAGTATGATTATCCCATTGTGGAAGCTATTTCCTCTATTTTGCCAATCTGTGATGAACTAATTGTTGCTGTTGGGAAATCAGATGACGACACATTAAATTTGATACAAAGCATTGCATCTGATAAAATAAAAATTATTGAAACCATTTGGGATGACTCTTTACGTGAAGGAGGGTATGTGTTGGCGATTGAGACCAACAAAGCATTTGCAGCTATTTCTCCGGATAGTGATTGGGCGTTTTATATTCAGGGTGATGAAATTGTGCATGAGAAGTATTTACCGGAAATAAAAGAAGCAATGCAAAAACATAAGGATAACAAATTGGTTGAAGGTTTGTTGTTTAACTATACACACTTTTATGGTTCATATGATTATGTTGGAGATTCTAAGCACTGGTACAGGAAAGAAATACGAGTAATAAGAAATAATAAAAAAATTTCATCGTATAAAGATGCTCAGGGATTTCGTAAGGATGGACAGAAGTTAAAAGTAAAAGAAATTAATGCTTTTATCTATCATTATGGATGGGTAAAGCCTCCAAAAGCTCAACAGGCCAAACAGGAAACATTTCACAAATTTTGGCATGATGATACCTGGATGAAGGAAAATATTCCGCAGGTTGATCAGTTTGATTACTCAGCAATTGATTCGCTTACCCACTTTACAGGCCTGCATCCGCTTGTTATGCAGGAGCGTATTAAAAAAATGAACTGGAAGTTTTCATTTGACCCTACACAAAAAAACTTATCTTTAAAAGATAAGTTTTTACGATTAATAGAAAAAAAACTGGGATGGAGAATAGGTGAATATAAAAATTACAAAATAATTTAAAATGGGGTTACGAACATTGTTTTTGCTTCTATTCTGTGCTATTACCTTATTTTCCTGCACACCAGATGGTAGTTCAGATACTAAAAAATCTGATACAGAAAAAAATTCAACTATTGTAGAAGAAAGATTTAAGACCGGACAGGTTATTGAAAATGTTATTTGCAAAACCGATCCTTCACAAAATTATACGCTGTATTTGCCAAGCACGTATTTGGCAGAAAAAAAATTTCCGGTAATATATGCTTTTGACCCCCATGCTTCCGGAAAACTACCTGTAACACTTTATAAAGAATTGGCAGAGCAATATAATTACATTATTATTGGTTCTAATAATTCTAAAAATGGTAATTCCTGGGAAGAATCCCAGACTATTGCTGCTAAATTATTTGCTGATGCCGGAAGCCGGCTTTCAATAGACCCACAGCGGATTTATTTACTGGGATTTTCTGGTGGAGCGCGTGTGGCTAACACTTTGACAATAGTTAATGGTGCTATTAATAGCGTTATCTGTTGTGGTGCTGCTGCTCCTGTTGCAAACAGTAGTAGTCCGCGTAACAACTATTGCTTTATGGGAATAACAGGAAACGAAGATTTTAATTATATAGAAATGAAAAAGTATGACATGGTTGATCTTGCAGGGCATAATATTAAACATACTTTAATTACATTCAGTGGTAAGCATGAATGGCCTTCTAAAGCTATTATGGATGAGGCTTTCTGGTGGTTAGAGTTGAATGAGATGAGAAAAAATAGTGCTTCAAAAAATGAAAAATTAATTGCAGAACACTTGCAGCCATTATCAGATAGATTAGCAGTCTACAATAAGAAAAAGCAGGTTGTTGAGGCGTACAACTTATGTCGTAAAATAATTAATTTTTATGATGGTATAACCGATCTGTCATCCTGTTATGAAACATATAAAACAATAAAATTATCTCCGGAAATAGATAAGGCATTAAAACAGGAAGAAAGAGACTGGAGTGAAGAAGAAGCTCTAAAAAAGCAGTATATAAGTGCTTTCCAAACCCAAAATCTTGCCTGGTGGAATAAAGATATTGCAGCCTTGAACAAAAAAATTAAGACAGGAAAAGATACCAGTAAAGTATTAATTTATAAGCGTGTTCTTAGTTTTTTAAGTTTGGTGGCTTATATGCAGACAAGTGGTGCTTTAAAGCAAAATGCTTTTCCTGCTGCTGAGCTTTATAGTAAAATTTATTTATTGGTTGACCCTACAAATAGTGAAGCGCATTATCTGGCAGCCTCTGTTGAGGCCATAAAGGGAAATCAAAATGGGTCGTTATCTTTTTTAAAAAAAGCTATTGAAAATGGGTTTGAGGATAGTCTCCGTTTAAAAAATGACACAATATTCAATGGCATACGCAATACAAAAGAATTTGATGAAATGATAAAGGGGATTGCTTACTAAGTCATCAGTTATATAAGATATACTGAGCGATAACCAATAGTTGACAGCCCAACAAACACTTTTAATTTTTTTGTAGAAAGATATACGCACATTACCACAATACCCCTATCTTTGATATTCGAAATCACCTGACTACTTCAGGTATCTCTGTTTAAATTTAAAATATTTACAAAAAATTAAACTTTACAACTATGGCATTTGACATTGTATTGTTTAAGAATACGTTGTCGAATATCATTACATCGTAGTAATTAATGCAAACGTGTTATTTATTTGGAAAAAATGTAAGAGGATTCACAATTGGAATCATTGCTCCTTCAATAGGAGTGCCCTGAGATTTATCTATTAAAAAACCTCTGGTAGTGGAGATTAGAACACCAATAAAATTTGCAAAAACTATATTAGGAATTTTGCCCTCTGATTGTTTTATAATTTCAGTGAGATTAAAAACAATAAAAATACCATGCGAATTAATATAACCGACTTTATTTTTTTTTTCTAAATCCGAAAACATGTTAATGTTCAAATTTACATTAATTTCATTTTTAGGCATGTTAACGCCCATGTTTACATTAAACTCATATTGGAAATGTTCTACATTAATTTTTGAATCTGTTATAACAGATTTTTCCAATTGAAAGTCTGAAAATTTAATTTCACCTATCTTGGTTTGAATATTTAATTCTTTTATTGGTTCAATTGGCATATCAGTTGGCTTGACATTCATTTAACTTAACAGCAGTATCTTGTGCAACACTTACTGAAACTATCTCAACTTCAAATGTCTTTCCTTTTTTGACATCTGTATATCTAAACTTGTTCGTAATTGGATAAACTAAAATTGATTGTTCCCCTTCTTCATGTTTAAGAAAAGTAATGTAAATTTCTTGTTTGGCTTCATCTGCTGTATAAATTAATGGTACACCCAGTACGGCTTCAATTTTACCAATGGTTTTAAATGTAAAATTATGAGTGCCTCTTAACCATTTACTGATTTCAGATTCCTTCTTACCAAGCTTATCAGCAAGGTCTTTTTGAGTGATTCCACCTTTGTCAAGTATGTCAGTAATCAGCGATGCAATAGCCATTGACCTCCGCACCATACTTTTAATTTCAGGTGATACCGTTTTGGCTCTTTCTCTAATGCTGTTTTTCTTCATAATTTGTTTGTTTTATTCAGTTTCAATTGTAAATTCAAGATTCCCGAACAACTCACAATTGTATATATTTACTCCTTCGTCAAGCCTGCTTTGTAAATGCCTTACTACTTGATTAAGTACATCCCCGATTGGTTTTAAAAGTGGATTATTTTGCCATGAACCATCTGTTTTTTTATCTCCATTTCCGATAATACAAATGCAATCACTTATTCGCAAACTGAAATGACGGAGTTTACCTCCGTCCAAAGGTAAAGCTTGTAATTTGCCTCCTTCTGGTCGGAAATATCTTTCCAATGCTCCTTTTTCAGAAATGATATTTAGCCATTCAATGATAATTTCAAAGTCTTTGTTGTATTCAGGAGTGCCATCAAATTTTTGACAAAATTTATCGTATTCGTTTTCCTGTTCATCAGTGAATCGCACTGTGTAGAAGGTAACGGCATCATATTTTTCAAATAATTCTATTATTATTCTGCGATTCACTTATAAGTTAAGTTTCAAAATTAGTCAAATTTTAATCAAATCCAAATACTTTTTGTCAAGGACTCGGTAAAAATAGCTAAATAAGCATAAATAATAGTTGAAATTGGTGTATTATTTTCCCACGATTCAATATATATCATGGAAAGATTGTTATCAAATAGAAGGTTAAGTGTTCTGTTATTTTTAGTCGTTATTATTAAAGAAGCCGAATGAGAATGGCTATATTTTTTATTGACTTTTTCGCCACTTGAGGAAAACAGTTTTACAGGTACAGTAGGAGCATTGGACGCAAGTTTTTTCAAATTAGTTTTCAGAAAATTGCAATGGTCTTTACCAACTTTTTAAAAAAATCCGTCAAAATATGATTTTGCAAGATAAATAACGGCTCCTGTTGGAATTAACCATTCATCGAAGCAAACATTTCAGGTTCCCTTGCTTCCACTTGAACGTTTAAACCGCTTGTTTCCAATTCCTTTTTAATTTCTTCCAACCAATGTCAGGAAATTGCTCCAAATAAGAGATACATACATGTGCTTCTTTATTATTCATTGTAGATGTTTTATGTGTAAAAAAATAATTTTCCAGCGAAAAACTCCTCCTGATCCCATTCTAATTTTGTAATTTTGAGCCTCGAAAATGAGAATAAAAAGAGTGATGGATTTTACGGATAAAATAATTCGCCAGAAATTCGCCACAAAAACACTAAAAAAGCCCATTTTTGAAAAACTAACTAATTAATAACCAATTAAATAATATATATATGGCATTTGACATTGAAATGATTCAGGAGCTTTATGATAAATTACCTGGGAAGGTAGAAGCTGCACGTAAATTATTGAACCGTCCGTTAACGCTAACAGAAAAAATTTTATATGCTCATCTTTCGGAGAAGCTACCTGTTAAACCTTTTGAGCGTCAGAAATCATATGTTGACTTTAATCCTGATCGTGTTGCAATGCAGGATGCAACAGCACAAATGGCTTTGCTGCAATTTATGCAGGCAGGCAGGCCTAAAGTGGCTGTGCCTTCCACTGTTCATTGCGACCATCTCATCCAGGCAAAAACAGGGGCAGCTGAGGATTTAATCGTAGCTCTTGATAAAAATAAAGAAGTGTATGATTTTCTTGCTTCCGTTTCCAACAAATATGGAATTGGCTTCTGGAAACCGGGAGCAGGTATTATACACCAGGTATTATTGGAAAACTATGCTTTTCCGGGAGGTATGATGATTGGTACCGACTCTCATACTGTAAATGCTGGTGGTCTTGGAATGATTGCTATTGGCGTTGGAGGAGCAGATGCTTGTGATGTGATGGCAGGTTTGCCATGGGAATTAAAATTTCCTAAATTGATTGGAGTAAAGTTAACTGGTAAATTAAATGGCTGGACTTCGGCAAAAGATATTATCCTGAAAGTTGCTGGTATACTCACCGTAAAAGGCGGAACAAATGCTATTCTTGAATATTTCGGTACTGGGGCTGATTCATTGTCATGTACTGGTAAAGGCACCATTTGTAATATGGGTGCAGAAATTGGTGCAACTACTTCCGTATTCTGTTATGACTCAAAAATGGCAGATTATCTTAAAGGAACAAGCAGAGCCGATATAGCTGCTGCTGCTGACAAAGTTGCAGTTCACTTACGTGGCGATAAAGAAGTGTATGAATCTCCTGCTGCCTACTTTGATGAAGTAATTGAAATCAACCTCTCGGAATTAGAACCTCATATCAATGGGCCATTTACCCCGGATCTGGCATGGCCACTTTCTAAGTTTGCTCAAGCTATAAAAGAAAACGGATGGCCAGCTAAATTGGACGTAGGTTTAATTGGCTCCTGCACCAACTCTTCTTATGAAGATATTACCAGGGCAGCGTCCGTTGCCAAACAGGCTGTGGATTCCGGAATTAAAGCCGTTTCAGAATATACAATTACTCCAGGTTCGGAGTTGGTACGTTATACAGTAGAACGTGATGGTTACCTGAGCACATTTGAAAAAATGGGAGGTGTTGTACTGGCTAATGCATGTGGACCATGTATAGGGCAATGGGCACGCCATACCAATGATCCTAACAAAAAAAATTCTATTATCACTTCATTTAACAGGAACTTTGCAAAACGTAATGATGGCAATCCAAATACACATGCATTTGTGGCCTCTCCTGAAATAGTTACTGCTCTTGCTATTGCAGGCGACCTCACCTTTAACCCTGTAACAGATTATCTTACCGGCCCTAAAGGGGAAAAGATAAAGCTACAGGAGCCAAAAGGTATTGAGCTGCCTGTAAAAGGTTTTGCCGTGGAGGATGCCGGCTATCAGGCTCCTGCAAAAGATGGCAGTACTGTAAACATTATTGTATCTCCTGCTTCAGACCGTCTGCAGCTATTAGACCCTTTTGCTGCCTGGGAAGGAATTGATTTAAAAAATTTAAGGCTGCTCATTAAAGCAAAAGGTAAATGCACTACCGATCACATTTCGATGGCAGGGCCATGGTTGAAGTATCGCGGCCACTTGGACAATATCTCTAACAACATGTTAATCGGTGCGGTGAATTATTTCAATGATAAAACCGACCATGTTAAAAATCAACTAACTGGTGAATATGCTTCTGTCCCTGCAGTACAACGTACGTATAAAGCTAAAAGTATTGGTTCAATAGTGGTAGGTGATGAAAATTATGGCGAAGGTTCATCACGTGAACATGCTGCTATGGAGCCTCGTTTTCTTGGCGTACGCGCTGTATTGGTAAAATCATTTGCCCGTATTCATGAAACAAATCTGAAAAAACAGGGAATGTTGGCATTAACCTTTGCTTATAAGGTTGACTATGATAAAGTTCAGGAAGATGATGTAATTGATATTATAGGCTTAACCTCATTTACTCCGAATGTTCCGTTAACAATAGTATTGCAACATGCTAACGGAAGCAAAGATGAAATCAAAGTAAATCATACTTACAATGAGCAACAAATTGAGTGGTTCAAAGCGGGAGGAGCCTTGAATATTATAAGAGCAAATGTGAAAGCGTAAGCCGAACCAAAATAATGTATAAACTAAACAAAAACGTATTTAAAGCGCATTCTGCTGAACAGGCAGTAGATCATGCTTCTTATTATAGAAAATTAACGTGGCAGGAGCGTTTAAAAATTACTATATATTTAAATAGTATTGCTTTTCGTTTAGTTGGTAAACCTGAACCCAGGCTGGACAGAACCGCCTTTAGTGTCAGGGCAAGAGATTAGATGGGAAATATATTTTACCAGGATTTCAGGGACTTTCTGCAACTATTAAATGATAATCAGGTTGATTATGTTTTAATAGGCGGTTATTCTGTTATATTCCATGGATATTCCCGGACAACTGGCGATATGGATATCTGGGTAAAAAGAGATACCGAGAATTATCAAAAGTTAAGAAAAACGTTCTTTCAATTTGGCATGGCGCTGTTTGATATGACCGAAGATAATTTTCTGAATCATCCTATCTGGGATGTTTTCTCTTTTGGTATTCCTCCTGTATGTATTGATATAATGGTTAAAGTAAAAGGTTTATCCTTTGAATCATGTTATCAGGAAGCTGAATTTTTTGATGATGATGGTCTGAAAATAAGGGTAATAAGCTATAATCACCTGATCCGGGCAAAAGAAGAATCAAACCGGCCTAAAGATATTGATGATATTACTAACCTGGAAAATAAAAAAAATTAATTTTTTTAAAAACCTAAAATGTATGTATCAATGCGAATTAATGATGGCCTCAAACGTTTAAAAACGTTATTGCTTCCAATTTCAACTTAATATGAGATTGCTTCAGAATGCTCATCCCGGCAATGGCCGGGTTAACTGTATTACCAGCTGTACTGAAACCTTTATTTATTTTGGAGAATTGAGTTATAATACTATCAGCCCCTCAATATCTTCCATTTCTTTATATTTATTTATAATAGCATCTGCATTCAGCATAACTTCTTTAATTGTAATGCTAAAATAGTTACCATTCGAGGATCCTTTATGAGTAATAATGGCCTCATCCGAGAACTTAGATTCCACCAATGCTATTTTATGATTATCTGCCGGTATGATAAACTTAAACATATACACCATCGGCCAACCATTTTCTTTGTTTAAAAGTTCACGAAGTTTGTCAAATTGTTCGTTGTTATACATAACTACAAAGATAATTTTTTCATCCGTTTTAGTTTTATTAATTTTGTCAACAATATAGTGTTATGGATAAATTTAAAATAAAAGGCACTTACATCCAGCTAAATCAGCTACTAAAATCGATGACCTGGAGTAGTAATGGTGCAGAAGCAAATGCCATCATTGACGAAGGATTGGTAAAAGTAAACGGTAAAACAGAATATCGTAAACGCAATAAACTAATACCTGGCGATTGTATAGAATATAACCAGTGGCGTGTAATAATAGAATGAAGAAGAAAAAATAATACTCAACGGTATCTGTAATTTTTATTTTTTAGCTCAATGAAAGAGAAAAAAAACTCGGCTCCCAAACAAAATAAAAAACAAACAAAAGTACAGCGCAAGTCCATTAACAGGCTGTTACTGCTGCCCCTTATTATTATTATAGCAATTGTTTACACAAAATCGCTTAACAACCAGTTTATAAATACATGGGATGATCATGGTTATGTTTCTGAAAACCCCGACATACGTACATTACATGGTGATAGTGTTGACTATACGCTGAAGAAAACATTCAGTAGTTATGTGCTGGGAAATTATCATCCAATTACCATGCTCAGTTATTGTATTGAATATAGCAAATATGGAAATAATCCCAAACCTTACCATGTTACAAATCTTGTAATCCACATTCTAAATACGCTGCTCGTTTTTTTCTTTATCTGGCTATTGACTGGCCAACAATGGGTAGCATTTATCACAGCACTGCTCTTTGGCATACATCCAATGCATGTTGAGTCAGTCTCATGGATTTCTGAACGAAAGGATGTGCTGTATACATTTTTCTCATTAAGTGCATTATGTACTTATATTTTCTACCTTAAAGAGGAAAGGCGGAAACGTTTATTTTATATGTTAACGGTATTGCTTTTTATTTTAGCACTTTTATCAAAAGCAATGGCTGTGAGCATTGCCATTGTATTCTTTGCAATTGATTATTTCCTTGGTCGGAAAATAAATTTAAAAGTTATACTGGAAAAAGTGCCCTTTTTAGTTATGTCCCTCATCTTTGGTATTGTTGCTATTGATGCACAACATTCGGCTAAAGCCTTAGAAGGAATAGTAAACTATGGTTTTGGCGACAGAATTTTATTCAGTTGTTATGGACTGATGACTTATTTGTGGAAGTTGATAATACCGATTAAGATGTCCAGTTTTTACAGTTATCCCATAAAAGGAGAAAACGGATTTTATCCTATCGCTTTCTCTATCGCTCCTTTTATATTACTCATTCTTGGATTCCTGGTATTCAAATCATTAAAATATGGAAAAGACGTACTATTTGGTTTTGGTTTTTTCTTAATTACAATAGCATTGGTTTTACAAATACTTCCTGTAGGTGATGCTATCATTTCCGAACGTTTTACTTACATACCTTACATTGGAATATTCTTTATCCTGGCACGTTGGATAAATAATATTATAGAAAATAAATATGAAAAATCCAAATCATTAAAAATACCAGCAGTTATAGCTTTAGTAATCTTTTCTATTGTTTGCAGCTACCTTACTATTGAACGTTCCATGGTTTGGCACGATAATATTTCACTATGGGGTGATGTTATCAAAAAAAATGATAAAACCTCCAAAGCATTTAACAACAGAGGGCTTAGCTATTTTGAAAACAAACAATACGATAAAGCTTTGTCTGACTTTAACCGCACCATACAGTTGAATGATGATTATACGGATGCCCATTATAACAGAGGTGTTGTTTATTTTTCTCTTAAAAAATACAATGAGGCGCTGGAAGATTATAACATTGCATTAAAACAAAATCCAAAATTTGTTAAAGCATACAACAACCGGGGAAACATTTATCATTTAATAGGAAAATACAATGAGGCTATAGAAGATTATAATGCGGCATTACAACACAATCCTAAGTTCGGGAAAGCCTATTGCGACAGGGCTGGTACATATTTCACTATTCAGGAATATCAGGCAGCGTTGGAAGATGTAACAACAGCTCAACAATTAGGTTATAAGGTTGACCCACGTTTTATTGAAGCTATACAGGCCGGGATTAAAAGTACATCACAAAAAACCCAATGATGCAAATCTTAAAAAACATCCTGCCACCATTCGCGCAATGCCGCTTTGCCCGCAACAAAACCATTTGTTTCAGGTTTCCGTATTCTAAGTTTAGGGCTGTAATGTATAGCATCCTCATGATACAATGCAAGGAGTTTATCTAAATTGTGCTCATTAAATGCCTCAAACCATTTTAATGCGATAGTTTCCATCATAAATAAATTCTTTTTTTTCAACAAAATTAGTGTTAAGTTAAGTATATTATGACGCAAAACCTGACAGGTCTGATAAGCTATACGATCATAGACCTGTCATGTTTATAATTAACACAGCATTAGTTTGAAATAGTTAATATCAATAGTTCGATAGTTTTTTAATAATTTTGGCTAAAGCCCCATTATCATTGATGTTTTAGTAGCCCCGACCTTAAGGTCGGGGCAAATGTAAAACCGCGATTATCATAGGCTTCAGCCCAACCGAGCAAAATATTACCGAAGTATTATAATATAAAAGTTGTGGCGTAATTAAATAACCAAATCAATTTGTTAAATTTACACTTGCCAAAATTATTGGAATATAATGGCCAGATTATTTTTGCTTTTCTTCATATTATTTTATTCGGTTTGCTTTTCACAGATAAATCCTGATAACGTTGTTATTGCCCGTGACACCTTTGGCGTGCCACACATATTTGCCCCCACTGATGCTGAAGTTGCTTATGGTTTGGCTTGGGCTCATTGCGAAGACGATTTTGAACATATACAACTGATGTTAATTGCAACAAGAGCTCGTTTGGGAGAAATAAATGGCAAGGAGGGTGCTGCTACCGATTATTTTGTACAGTTTACAAAAATTCGTGGCATGGTTGAAAGATATTATGAAAGAGATATTACACCAGATTACAAAAAAATACTACAAGCCTATGCAGACGGACTAAATGCTTATGCAACCATTCATGCCGAAGAAATAAAACTCAAAAACATCTTTCCTGTTACAACCAAAGATATACTTGCCGGATATCAGTTGATACTTACCAGTATGGTGGGTGTTCCAAGAGCTTTAGAATATATTATCAATGGAAAACCGGATGATTACATATTTAATGCAAGTGCCGGTTCTAACGAAATAGCAATAAGTCCCAATATGACTGAAGATAGCTCTACCTTTCTGTTAATTAACCCTCACGTACCTATAGAAGGACAAGCTTCATGGTATGAAGCCCATTTATGCAGCGGACAGGGATGGAACATGTATGGTGCTTTGGTGCCGGGTATGATATCTCCTGCAATGGGTTGTAATGAACACCTTGGCTGGGCTGTCACCTTTAACTGGCCTGATTATGTTGATATATACGAAATGGAGATTAACCCTAAAAACAAAAATCAATATAAGTTTGACGGGGATTGGTACGACTTTGAAGTACGCAATATTCCTTTAAAGGTAAAAACTAAATTAGGTAAAATTATCTTAAAAAAAGAGGCTTTATGGTGTATCTACGGGCCTGCATATCGTACTCAAAAAGGTGTATATGCATTACGATACAATACCATGTTTAATATTAAAGCGGCAGAACAATGGTTTAATCTTGGTAAAGCAAAGAATTTTGTAAACTTTAATACCTCTATGCAAATGCAGGGTATTCCTTTATTTAATTTTATGTATGCAGACGAAACAGGTTGTATCAATTACTTATTTAATGCTTACCTTCCTCGAAGAAACCCTGATTATAACTGGCAAAAGGTAGTGCCGGGCAATACTTCAAAAACGTACTGGGATAAATTTTATACTATTACTGAACTTCCGCAGAAACATCGCCCTGTCTGCGGATATCTATACAATACAAATAATACCCCTTTCCGGTGTACCGCACCCAATGAAAACCTGAACGAAACAAATTACAACAAACAGTCGGCTTATAACTGGAATCGGATCAATAACCGGGATCTACGATTTAACGAGCTGATAGCAGGTAAAACAAAACTGTCCTTTGAAGAACTAAAAAAAATTAAATATGATTGCAGCTATCCTAAGGAAGGAGGGATTTATAAAACAGTTAAACCTATTTATGCTCTTGAAGAAAAAGACTACCCTGATATTGCAGATGCTATTGCAAAACTGAAAAAATGGAATTTATCGGGCGCTGTTGATAACAGAGATGCTGCATTAGCTATATTAACATTTAACTATCTGTTCAGCAAAAAACAAGCAGCTTATAATGAGCTGGAGACAGGAATTGAGTATGAAACACCGCTTCTTATTGAAGCTATCCGACATGCAAAAAAACAACTGATTAAATATCATAAAAGTATTGATATCCCTTTTGGTGAAGTACAGCTTCTAATTCGTAAAGATAAAAAATGTTCTATTCCTGGTTTACCCGAATGCCTGATGGCTATGGTAAGTGATGAAACCAAAGATGGCCATTTGCAAGCTAAGAACGGAGATTCATTTATTATGTTCGCTAAATTTTCAGCAAAAGGAAACAATTACGAGTCTGTTGTTCCATTTGGTGCTTCACGCAGAATCAGCAGCCCTCACCTGATGGACCAGATGGAGCTATATAGCAAACAACAAACAAAACCTGTTATACTTAATAAATCAAAAGTGCTGGAAACTGCAACAAGGGTTTACCATCCGAAGTAATTATAAAATCTGTATGGCATTAAAAAACGATTTGATTTTAAGGGCAGCCCGTGGCGAAAAAGTAGAACGCACCCCTGTTTGGCTGATGCGCCAGGCAGGACGCATATTGCCTGAATACAGGGAGGTTCGTGCTAAAATGGGAGATTTCAAAGAACTGGTTGAAACCCCTGAATTTGCCTGTGAAGTAACAATACAACCTGTAGATATTTTAGGTGTTGATGCTGCCATTATTTTTTCAGATATCCTTGTTATTCCTGAAGCTATGGGCCTGCCCTACGAAATGATAGAAGCAAAAGGACCAAGATTTGAAAAAACTATTAAAACTGCTGCTGATGTCAATCTACTCAAAATAGCTACACCTGATGATTTACACTATGTAATAGATGCTATAAAGCTCACAAAAAGGGAGCTAAAAGACCGGGTGCCACTTATAGGCTTTGCAGGAGCACCCTGGACTATATTTGCATATATGGTTGAAGGCTGCGGCAGCAAAACATTTTCCAAAGCAAAGAAATTCTTATATACTCAACCACTTGTTGCGCATCAGCTATTACAGAAAATTACTGATAGTACAATTAATTACCTGCGAGGTCAAATAGCTGCCGGGGCTGATATGATTCAATTATTTGACAGCTGGGCCGGAATATTGTCTCCGGAATACTATAATGAATTTGCACTAAAGTATATCTCTCAAATATGTAATGCTGTTACCGCAGTTCCCCTGACTGTTTTTGCAAAAGATGCCCACTTTGCACGCAGGAAAATGGGCAAATTAAATTGTAATACAATTGGCCTCGACTGGACAATGGACATCGCTGAATCCCGTGAAATGATTGGACATACTAAAACATTACAGGGCAATATGGATCCCTGTCTGTTATATGCCGATTTTTCTACTATAAAAAACGAAACCATTAAAATGCTGAAAGCCTTTGGTCCTGATAAACATATTGCTAACCTTGGCCATGGCTTATATCCGGATATAGAAAAAGATAAGGTAAAATGTTTTGTAGATACAATCAAAGAATTTCGATTTTAACAATAAGTTGTTTAATAACTTTTTACCCCCCAAGAGCAGGCAACTGTTATAAAAATATTATCTTGGCAGGAAAAAGGTTCCACCAATAACTTATAACCAATTAGCCGGCAAATGAGCAATTTGATAAAAGGAGATAAAAAATTAATAAATGCCTGGGCATTTTATGATTTTGCCAACTCATCCTATCCATTGGTGATAACCTCGGCTATATTTCCTATTTTCTATGTAAATGTAACTGCAACAAAAGATGCACTGGGAAACTTCGTTAGCGATACGGTATGTTTATTCGGATGCGATTTTAAGAACACTGAATTGTACGATTATGTAGTAGCTTTATCATTTATTATTGTTTCTCTCTCATCCCCTGTTCTTTCAGGTATTGCCGATTATACTGGAAGCAAAAAACGTTTTATGCAGTTCTTTTGCTATTTGGGTTCATTCTCCTGCGCTTCATTATATTTTTTCAGCAAAGAACAACTGCTGTTCGGATTACTTTCTGTATTATTTGCAAGCGTTGGTTATTGGGGAAGCACTGTTTTTTATAATGCATATCTGCCTGAAATAGCTGAACCGGAAGACCATGACAAAGTAAGTGCAAAAGGTTTTTCAATGGGTTATTTTGGTGGTGCTATTTTACTTATCTTAAATCTTGTACTTATAAAAGTATTTAATATGCCTGCTAAATATTCGTTCATCTCAGTTGCTCTCTGGTGGGTAGGTTTTGCTCAAATTGCTTTTTTCAGGCTTCCCAAAGGTGACAAATTACATTTATCCGAAGGAAGCATTATTTTTAAAGGTTTTAGAGAACTTATAAAAGTATGGAATGAACTAAAACATATTAAACGGCTAAAAAGATATCTTTTTGCCTTTTTTACTTATAGTATGGGAGTACAAACAGTAATGCTTGTAGCCGTAATGTTTGCTAAAAAAGAAATTGAAGGCATGGAAGATAGTAACTTAATTATTAGTGTTTTACTCATACAGTTTGTTGGTATGGGAGGTTCCTTTTTATTTTCAAGGCTTTCAAAAAAAATCGGGAATATAAAAGCACTGGGTGTTTCCTTATTTATATGGATTGCAATCTGTTTTGGTACTTATGCTTTTGTATTTACTCCCGAATCCTTTTATATTGCTGCATCTCTTGTGGGACTGGTAATGGGTGGCGTACAGTCCCTTTCACGTTCTACATACTCAAAACTACTGCCCGAAACAGAAGACCATGCTTCTTATTTTAGCTTTTATGATGTATGTGAAAAAATTGGTATTGTTATAGGCATGTTCTCATTTGGCCTTATCGAAGGATTTACCGGAGGAATGCGTAACTCTATATTAGCTCTGATGTTTTTCTTCGTAACCGGATTTTTAATTTTATTGACAATACCTAAAAGTAAAAATGTTAGTTAGTTAGTAGTTGGAGTTCGGAGCTTTGTAATTTATGTCACCCTGAGCGAAGTCGAAGGGCGTAATTCATACTGTATGATTGTAGATATTTTTATTCCTTGTTTTATTGACCAGATTTATCCTGACACAGGATTAAATATGGTAAAGATTTTAGAAAAAGTGGGTTGTGGTGTAAATTACAATCCCGAACAAACCTGTTGCGGACAACCTGCCTTTAATATGGGCTACTGGAATGATTGTAAAGAAGTAGGTGAAAAATTTATCCGCGAATTCCAGAACGACCGCTATATTGTATGCCCATCCGCTTCCTGTGTTGGGATGATAAAAAATTATTATCCTGATATGTTTCACAACAGTGTTTTGCACAATGAATACAAACAGGTGCAGAAAAATATTTATGAATTTTCAGACTTTATGGTAAATGTTCTGAAAATTACCGACCTGGGTGCTACACTAAACGGTATTGCCACCTACCATGATTCCTGTGCTGCCTTGCGTGAATACGGTATAAAACGTGAACCAAGAATATTGCTTCAAAAAGTACGCGACCTGGAACTGCGCGAAATGAAAGATACAGAAGTTTGCTGTGGATTTGGCGGAAGTTTCTCCGTTAAATTTGAACCGATTTCTGTTGGTATGGGAGAACAAAAATTAGATAATGCATTAGAAACAGGTGCTGAATACCTTATATCAACAGACTCTTCATGCCTTATGCACATTGAAGCATATGCAAAAAATAAGAATAAAAAGATGAAGATGATGCACTTATGCGATGTTCTTGCTTCGGGGTGGGATTAATTTCTTGATTCACAAATAACTCAATAACCGATAATTAACAACTATTTTATTTCATTTCAACACCTGATAAACCATGAAGCTTGCCAGATAGGCTAAGCAGCTCATGTAAACAAATTGGATGAGTGGCCATTTCCAGTGTTTTGTTTCACGGAATACAACAGCAAGCGTACTCATACATTGCATGGCAAATGCATAGAAGATCATCAGTGAAAAGCCTACGGCTATTGTAAATTGGGGTAATCCTGTTGAGGGGTTTATTTCTGCAAGCATTTTTTCACGAAGCGGTTGTGTATTTTCCTCATTGCCAGTGCTGCTGTACATAGTAGCCATAGTACCCACAAATACTTCGCGTGCAGCAAATGAAGTAACCAATGCTATCCCTATTTTCCAGTCGAAACCAAGTGGAGCAATAGCCGGCTCTATTGTTTTTCCAAGCATTCCGGCATAAGATGCCTCTAATTGTTCAGATGAAATTTTTGACTGACGCTCTTCTGCTGTATAGTTGTTTATAATCTGAGGGTTTTCATATTTTTTTTCAATTGCCTCAAACCGGCTGCCAGGGCCATGCGATGATAAAAACCAAAGTATTACAGAAATTGCCAGAATAATTTTACCGGCATCCAGCAAAAAAGATTTTACTTTATCAAAAATAGTCAAACCAACTGTTCTCCATTGCGGAGAACGATACACCGGCAGTTCCATAATAAAATAGCTTCTTTCGCGCGACTTCAAAACCTTTTGCATTATAAAAGCTGCAACCATGGCTGCAATAAAACCCACTAAATAAAGGCTCATCAGTACAAGTCCCTGATAATTAAAAAATACAAATGTCTTATTATCCGGTACAACCAATGAAATCAATAGTGTATATACAGGTAAACGAGCTGAACAACTCATTAATGGGGTAACCATAATAGTAATAACCCGCTCCTTCCAACTGCTCATAGTACGGGCACTCATGATGGCAGGAATAGCACAGGCTATGCCGCTTACTAATGGTATTACAGAACGTCCGTTCAGTCCGAACTTACGCATCAGCTTATCCATAATAAAACTTACGCGCGCCATATAACCCGTATCTTCTAATATGGCAATGAATGTAAATAATAAAGCTATCTGTGGCACAAACACAACTATTCCGCTCAATCCGGCAAGTATTCCATTAATTAATAAGCTGCTGAGTTCACCAGGAGGTAATGCTTTCATTGCCCAGTCGGAAAAGAAAATAAAAGAACTTTCTATCCATTCCATCGGATAAGCAGCAAGAAAAAATATAGCTTGAAAAATAAAAAAGAGTACGGATAAGAAAATAACATATCCCCAAACAGAATGTGTTAAGATACGGTCTGACTTATTGGTAAACGACTCAGTTTTTATTGCCGTTTTCCTTGTAACACATTCTTCAGCAATACGATTAATGACCCTGTAACGTTCCACCGTTTCCTGGGATTGTAATTTATTAATATCAACAGAAGAAGCATTTAAAAGAGCTTCAATACGTTCTTTCTTCTCCGGCTCTTTATCAAAATAATTAATTTCAGGAAAATTGCTGATGGTGTGAAACGCGGCAAAATCGCTGTTCACCTTTATGATAGATGAAATTTTTTCTACCAGGTCAGGCGCTATTTTTTTTACATCTATAAAATTATATTGCGGAACAGAGAGTGGTTGTAACAATGCCTGTTTTAATTCTTCTATCCCTTCTTTGGAACGAGCACTCACACGTACTACCTTTACACCTAATTTTTCTGAAAGCCGGGCAGCATCAATTATAATACCCTCTTTCTCAACAAGGTCCATCATATTCAATGCCAGTATCACCGGTATTTTGAGATCGATAATCTGGGATACTAAGAACAAACTACGTTTCAGATTACTGGCATCAGCCACTATAATGGTAACATCCGGATGATCCTTATTATCAGGGTTACACAGCACTTCAAAAGCCACCCGTTCATCAAGAGACTTAGGGTAGAGGCTGTAGGTGCCAGGTAAATCAATAAATTCAGATGTGATAGTGTTAGCCGGGAGTCGGGAGTCGGGGGGGGGGAGCTGGGAACTCTTCTCCGTACCCCGTACCCCGTACTCTGTACTATTAAGTTTAGCAAACCCTGATTTTTTATCAACAGTAACACCTGGAAAATTTCCGGTTTTTTGATTTAAACCTGTAAGTGCATTGAATAAGGTTGATTTGCCACTGTTGGGATTTCCCACCAAGGCAACTTTTATAGTAGTTTTATCAGAAAAATTTACAAATGATTGATTCGCCTCCACCAACATTGTTGCAGCTATATTAGGCCAACAAAGAAACTAATACAGTAGAAGCTTCGGCCTTACGTAAACTTAACAAATAACCGGAAACGGTAATAGCAATAGGGTCTCCTAAAGGAGCAATACGGTCAAGTTTCACCACTTCACCAGGGGTGCAGCCCATCTCCAATAATTTAAGCGCCATTTTTTTATCAGTAAATGAGTTGATAACAGCCCTTTGTCCTATCTTCAACTGTGAAAGATTTGTATTCATAACACTGCAAAAGTACGACTTTATTATGCCTTTTAGAAATGAAAACCATACCTAAAAGAGGGTATTTTAAGCCACAGATTCACAGATTAAAAAAAGTATAATATAGGTTTATTAAAAAAACACGTGAATCTGTGGCAAGTAATTCTTTGTCGATTTTTGATAAATCC
>JAHEXZ010000004.1 GCA_023251835.1 Bacteroidota bacterium
ATAAGACCTGTAGCACCCGTAGTGCCAATGGCTCCGGTAGTACCGGTACTTCCTGTACTACCTGTAGTTCCGGTAACACCTATTATTCCTGTTGTCCCTGTTATACCTGTTGATCCCGTTCTTCCAATTATACCGGTAGCACCAGTAAATCCAACAGCTCCCGTTGTACCGATAATTCCTGTTGCACCGGTAGGGCCGGTAGAACCAGTTGTACCGCCTGTTATATCATTTACTAAAATAACATCTCCATCTGCGCTTACAGTGAGTACTTTACCATTAGCACCTGTAGTGGCAGAACTTGCTGTTAAATTAGTGAACCGTAAACCGCTTTTACCTGTTCCATTATTTAAAGGTAATGGTGGTGAAGCACCATCGGAAGTAATTTCCACGGTGTTGTGAGGGGCATAGGTGCCAATCCCCACAAAACGGGGTTCAAGAACGGTATTAGGATACCCTGTGCCATGAAACGGAGTTATTATAAGATCGCCTGTTGGTTGCACTTTAAACCAAGCCTCAGCAGAGGTTTGATCAGAAGAAGAAGAAGCCTGGTGATCTGTAATTTTGAGTTGGGGAACGGTGCTTGACTTCACCACTTCCAATGGCGCTGTGGGCGTATGTGTGCCTATACCCACAAAACCTTGTGTATTATTGGCTGTTTGTCCAACAATTATCATTCTTTCATTTGCAAGAACATCCGTGCCACCAGTATAAAAAATCATATCTGCAATTTCCTGTTGTACAAATTTAATGGTCTTACCAATTTGAAAAATTCTAAAACCATTACTTACATCAGGTGAATTAGTAATTACTGCATTGGTCATTTGAAAAGAACTTGTAGCCCCATCATGGATATGCAGCATTGATTTTGGAGTAGAGAAATTAGGTCCCATGCCGACATTACCATTCTTTGCTATGGTCATACGTTGGCTTATGCCAATGTAAAAGTCCATGGGTGCAATCTCTTGTTGCCTTAACTCTGCGTGTGATTCAAAGGCCGGTGGAGATATATCAACATTATAAAAACTTCTAACCCCGATTTTAAAGCCATCATTGGCCCCGCTGCCTGTTCCATTTCCGGCATCAATAGTAAATTGTGCATAATTTACTTGTTGTTGTCCTTGTGTAGGAGCGGTGTTGTTATGAAGGTGCAATAGAGACCTTGGATTAGTAAACCCATTACCAATACCAATAAAACCGGCCGTTGGGCCATTGTTGTTTTGGAGGAACATTCTTTGAACATTTCCAGAGTATATGTTTAATGGAATATTCGGACTAATTGTTCCTAATTTATTATTTGCACCAGCGGCATCAGCTCCTGTACTGGTATTTCCAATTGTTTTCCAATTTTGTGCTAATGACGTGTTGGTATATACGGATGCTATAATTCCAAATGCAACTATTGTTTTAATGGTATGTTTAGTTTTCATAATATGGTTTAAAAAATTGTTAGATTTTTAAAATGAGTATTCAATGTGGAATGCGGTTTTTATTTTAGAAAAACCTGTTTCCACAGAAGTATCCATGAAATATAATGTAGTATCATAATTATTAAAATAAGAATTACTACCAGTATTAATTGCAACATCATGTTGAGTTACTAATCCGCCAATGTTTAAATATTGAAAAGCATAAGAGATTTCTATCCCTACAGAAAAATTTTTCAAAAAAAACAATTGACATCCAACAAAAGGACCAACCCTAACCGCATATCCTCCAGAAATAGTATAAGTAACTGTTTCTACAAAAGATATCCCTCCAAGATCCGTTTGACGATTATTATAAATATTGTAACACTTATCAAAAAAAGTAGTTGCTATTTCAAGTCCAATGTATACTCTAATAGATTTTTGTTCCACTACACTTTTTCCAAAGCCAAACGCTAAAGTTTTTGAGTTTTGACGTATAGAGCTATTCCTCATATAAATAGGCCCCAGTGTACTATCACTATTTTCATCATAATAATTAACGATCCTATTACATATAGCAGCTCTTAAGCGGATGAATAAATTATTATTCAAATGATAATTACCAAACAAACCCATCGAAAAAGCAGAATTATCTTTTTCGTTGAGCAGCGACATTCTTGTATATGATGCAGTAAATTCTTCGGGAGAAGAGATCTGACCGGCAATATCCCATTTATGTTTAGGAGTGACCTTTAATGCTTCCTGTGCTGTAGTTGTTAACATTACCAATAAAATTAGTATTAGTAAAATGGTTTGTTTCATGTAGCTTTTTACAACAAAGAAAAATTTTATTGGTTACAATTTTAAAATCTTTGTCAGGTTTGAGTACGTGCTATAAAATTTTATGTTACAGATGTTCATAAATTTATTTTTTTGTTAATTACAGCTTATTAATGCTATAGCCATATATAAGCGCAAAGCCTTTAATTTATTGGCATTAGAAGGTTTTTTATTAACTTATGTAGAGAAAGGGGCAGAGCGGCTTACATTAAAAGTGAAGCCAAGAAGTATAGTATTACTTTTATTGTTTAATAAACTTCTGTTTACTTATACCACCCGCTGTAATTATTTCAACAATATAGAGCCCGGCAGGTAAATCAGAAACATTCACCATTACCTTTTTTCCTTTAAATGTTCTGGCATATTTTATCTCTCCAACCAAACTAATTATTTTGATTTTGCCAACGGAAACAACCGCTGGTAACAATATAGCTATTTGTTCAGAAGCCGGATTAGGAAACAGAGCGGTTGAAAATCTTTGCGTGCCATTATCTGTAATTCCTACGGATAAATAGCATTGCAGCGTATCAAGGGGCATAAATGAAACGAGGCCAAGATTAATATTATCATAACCATCGTAAATTTTTGCAGCAATAGTAGTTGAATCGGTTGTGCACCAATAGTTGTTTGAAATGGTAGCATTTAAAGAAGCTTTATTATAAAAATCATAAATACTATTGTTACATATTTTATTACAAACAATATTATTTGGAGCTACCGCTTTAATTCCTATTCCATTGTTTTCGATAGTATTTCCCGATATGAAATTATAACCCGCTGGTTGCATATTTGCCGAATCCATTATTCCTATATCATTGTATTTTATTCCACAATTCATCACAGAATCAGCATAAGCAAGACATAAACCAATAGCGTTTGAATCAATAGTGCAATTTTTTATTAATGAAAATCCAGTATTTAAATCAGTCCAATCACTGGCCTCTATAATTCCGTATTGGTTATGCTTAATAATACAGTCATTTATAATAAACCAGCTATAATGTGCTATTCCTATTTGGTTTGAGTCCAACACACAATTAGTAATAAGGGTATTACCATAAGGGGTTATATTCCCTCCCGGGCCATGTATACCCCTATTATTATGAGAAAAAAAACAATTACTTATATTTCCATAGTTCATACTCAAACCAACCTGAATATTATCAATAAAACGACAAGAGTCAACGAATATGCTTGCTCCACTTAATCCATATATATTGTTTTTGAAAAAATTTGAATTGGTAACTTTTAAAGTATCTTGTTGGTTATGAAAAATTCCTTCATTCGCATACATGATATTACAATAATTGAATTCCGAATGAAGTGTACTGTTGTTTAACCAAATATTTTCCCAAATTCCAGGAGTAGGATTTGAAGAATTACTTGTAAACGTAATAGAATCCATACTTGTACCCACAGCAATTAATTTTGCCTGACGTATTTCCAAACGTTTATCATTTTCGAATTTAACGGTAACTCCAGGCTGGATGGTAAGTGTAACACCAGGAAACACAACCACTGTATCTACCACAATATACGGACTATTTGCGGCTGTCCAGGTAGTATTGGAATAAATTCCACCGCTTACATTGGTTTGTGCATTTGTTGCAGCAGTTATAAAAACCACAAAAATAGCAAGAGGCAAAATAAGTTTAGCAATTTTCATTATCGTATTTTTTTACTTCAACTCCCAACTATTTACTCAATACCACAATACCTTCTTCTTCATCAGCACTCACATTAAATATACTATCGAGCTTGGTAATAATGAGCAGTTCCATAATTTTTTTATTTACACAGCAAATAGCGGTATCACCGGAAGATCTGCGGGTTTTTGTTAAAATGTTTATCAATACATTAAGGCCGCTACTGTTTATATAATCTAATTTCTGAAGATTTAACAGCACTTTGTTTTCGCCTTTGGCAATAATAGCATCCACTTCAGCAAGCAGTTCTTTTCCAGGGCTTCTGTCAATAAGTTCGCCACTTAAATGAAACACATAAATGTTTTGTTGGTTAACTGAACTATATCCGAATAGCATTTGTATTTTTTAATTTATTTTTTTAGCTACCGGTTTATACTTCTTTTGCAGATAAAGAAGGCGTTTTTTTATTTTTTGAATTGTGATTCTCACACACTCCGTTTTTTGCAAGTTTACCACATCTGCCAAACAGGTTAAGAGAATGATGGTCTATTTTAAAATTAAGAATTTCACCTGCAGTTTTTTGTATTTGTTGTAATCGTGGATCACAAAATTCAAACACTTTCCCACAATCCTGGCAAATCAGATGATCATGCTGTTTAAACTCATACGATTTTTCGAACTGTGCAAGATTTTTTCCAAACTGATGTTTGGTTACCAGGTTACAGTTCAGAAGCAATTCTATAGTATTATACAGTGTTGCACGGCTTACGCGGTATTTTTTATTTTTCATCTGTATGTACAGCGATTCGATATCAAAATGCTCACCCTGTGAATATATTTCATTCAATATGGCAAAACGCTCCGGTGTTTTACGATGACCGTGCTTAACAAGATAGTCTTCAAAAATTTGTCTGACAGTTTCTTTGGTATTAACAATTGGCATGGTAGCTTAACAAAAAATATAAAGTAAAATTACAAAAAGAATTGGATTTGGTTGTTTAGTTATCACTGACCATCAATCCGTGTTACAGTAAGCACCCCATTAACAGTTCTTAATTTCTTCATTAATTCTGTAAGGTGGTTGGTATCATGAACAAACACCATTATTGTGCCATCGAAAGTACCATCATTGGTATCAAAACTGATAGAACGCATATTGATATTATGTTCATTGGAAATAATTTTAGTAATATTATTTACCAGGCCTACTTCATCAATACCTGTAATTTTTATTCCTGCCAGGAATGCGATCAGCTCCGGTGTTGTCCATTTTGCTTTTACGACACGGTATGCATAATTTGATAACAGTTGCAGGGCATTAGGACAGTTTACCCGGTGTATTTTTATCCCTTCATTTACTGTAATAAAACCAAACACATCATCCCCGGGAATAGGATTACAACATGGGGCAAGCTTATAATCAATCTTTTGAAGGTTTTCGCCAATCACCAGCATATCGGATTTACCGCGTGCTGTTTCCACCATCTGCTCCAGTGTTTTGGTATTATTATCTTCCTTTTTAATGCTGCCCGATTTATGAACAATTTTGCCATGTTCCTGGCGGAAGTCTTTTAAATGTTTTAAATCGATATTCCCGACCGCAACCCGGTAAAAAAGTTCCTGACTGGTCGGAAGTTTAAAATAATTGGCCAGGTCATTAATATTTGAAACTGTAAAATCTATTTTTAAATGGTGGAATTTACGTTCCAGTATTTCACGCCCTTCTTCAGCAACTTTACGTCTTTCTTCTTTTAATGCATTTTTTATTTTTGATTTGGCGCGTGCAGTAACTACATAGCCCAACCAGTCTTCTTTTGGTGTTTGTTTGTTAGAGGTTAGCACCTCTACCTGGTCGCCACTTTTTAGTTTGTAGCTGAGCGGAACTAATTTATGGTTTACTTTAGCGCCAATGCACTTTTCACCTATTTTGGTATGAATCTCAAATGCAAAATCAAGCGCTGTAGAGTTTACGGGTAATGTTTTTAATTCTCCTCTTGGTGTAAATACAAAAATTTCTTCAGCAAACAGATTAAGTTTAAAATCATCCAGAAATTCCAGGGCATTTTCTTCCGGACTTTCAAGAATCTCACGTATTCTTTTCAGCCAATCATCTAACTGATTTTCATTGGTGCTGTTTTTGTATTTCCAGTGAGCAGCATATCCTTTTTCTGCTAATTCATTCATACGAACAGTACGTATCTGTACTTCCACCCATTTTCCTTCAGGCCCCATAACAGTAGCGTGCAAACTCTCATAACCATTGGCTTTAGGGGTAGAAATCCAGTCGCGCAAGCGTTCAGGGCTGGGATGATAAAAATCCGTAACAATAGAATAAACACGCCAGCAGTCGGCCTTTTCCTTGTCTAATGGAGTATCAATAACAATACGGATAGCCAAAAGGTCAAAAATGTTTTCAAAGGTTACACCTTTTGTTTTTATTTTATTATGTATGGAAAAGATGGATTTGGGCCGGCCAAAGATTTTAAATTTCATTCCTTGCTCTTCAAGTATTTCCTTGATTGGCTCAATGAATTTGGTAATAAACTTTTTACGTTCTGGTTCCGATTCCTCTAACAGATGCTCTATTTCTTTATATGTTTCGGGCTCAGTATATTTTAGTCCCAAATCTTCTAATTCGCTTTTAATAGCATTTAATCCCAGGCGATGCGCCAATGGAGCATATAAGTATAATGTTTCAGAAGCAATTTTTAATTGCTTGTCGCGCTTCATACTATCAAGGGTACGCATGTTATGAAGACGGTCAGCAAGCTTTATAAGTATTACCCTAACATCATCCGATAAAGTGAGCAGCATCTTACGGAAATTCTCCGCCTGCAATGAAGAGCCCTGATCAAATACCCCAGATATTTTGGTAAGGCCATCAATAATTTTAGCTTCTTTTTCACCAAATAATACACGTATATCATCAAGTGTAAGATCTGTATCTTCAACAACATCATGGAGCAACGCACATACAACGGAAGTGGTACCTAAGCCAATCTCCTCAGCACAAATGTGAGCAACAGCAATAGGATGATAAATATAAGGTTCACCCGATTTTCTGCGCATATCTTTATGAGCTTCCAGGGCAATATCAAATGCTTTACGGATGAGTAGTTTATCACCTTTTTCAAGCGTTCTTCGGCAAACTCTTAACAGCCCACGATAACGTTTTAGTATTTCTTTTTTTTCTGTTTCTATGTCAATGACAGATTGTTCTTCCATAATTACGAATAACGAATTTATGCGAATTTACGAATAAACGAACTATTTACCAATTTAGTATTTAGTTGGGAGTTGAGGGTTGGGAGTTCGAGCTTATTTGCAGCCAAGCACTTTCATTCCAAAATTTAATGCTACAAATGTGCTTGCCATTGTGGGTTTGCATTGATGAGATTGTATCGTGATATGGATTCTCGTTTTGACATCAGCCATTGATTAGATTAACAATCAAACGAATCATCAGTTCTTTATCATCAGGATTGCTTTGCGCTACAAGCAAAACTAAAGCCACAAGCGCATTATCGTTGATTTTCACTTCTCCATTTTTCTTAAACCGATGCTTGTTTTTGTCCAGAAACAAAATAAAAAGAAATGCTCCGATGCGTTTGTTGCCGTCAGTAAAAGGATGATTTTTTATGATGAAATATAAAAGATGCGCTGCCCGCTCTTCAATGCTCGGATATAAATATTTTCCTTCAAAAGTTTGCACAATGCTGCCGAGAGTTCCGTTAAAACTTTTATCTTTTTGCCTGCCGAAAAGAGCAGTAGCTTCTTTTTTGAGGATGAGATGATTTTTTAATTCGGCAATGGCGGATAGGGCTTCAGCATAATTTATTTCATAAGTGATATTTTCATCCAGTTTATCCGCAACAAGCGTTTGGCTATCGTATTGATTCAGGAGTATGAAACTATGCGTGTAATTGGTGATAATGTCCAATAACCCTTTTGCTTCCGTCAATTTCAATTGTTCAGAATTTCCTGATTGTTGAATGAGCTTTACCGTCTTTTCCAGTTGTTGCATATTTTGCAACATTTGTTTTAATCTTTTTTCATTTAACGCATATCCCTTTAGCAGATAATCCTTCAATCGTTGAGTTGCCCAAGTGCGAAATTGGATGCCGCGTTTGGAATTTACACGATAGCCAACGGAAATTATAACGTCAAGGTTGTAATGCTTAATAATAGTTTTTTGTGTTTTACCTTTAATTGCGCCATGTATAGTGGTATGTGCAAAATTTGCACATACCAGTTTTTCATCCAGTTCACCTTCCTTAAAAATATTATTAATATGTTTGCTAATAACACTTCGTTCACGATGAAACAGTTCGCTCATTTGCTCTTGTGAAAGCCAAACTGTATCTGCATCAAACCTGACTTCAACTTGTGTTTGGTGGTCTTGATTTTTGTAAATAAGCACTTCACCCTTGCTTTTTCCATAATCGGAAGTGGGTTCACTAACTATTAAATTTTTCGGATTTTTCTTACTATTCTGCTTTTTTTGCATTGACGATTTCTAAATCAGATGGTTTTTTCCCCTGTTGTTTTGAAAAAGAAACATTTGTATCGCTTCTGATTCATCACTCACAGGGTGTGTTGTGCATGATGCAGATTTAATTGTAGATAGCATCTTAGTCAGATACAGTTCGTCTTTGTCAGCTAAAAACATAGAGAAGAAATCAAACGCCTGAACAATTCGTTTAGCAGATTCGGTTTCCAATCCGTTTTTATCTTTTTTGATTTGTTCAATGACATAGTCCTTGAATAATTGATTATCATAGTCAACGGTTGCAAATCTGTATTTTGCATTTCGCCTGATAATGTCTTCAAAACTTTCTTCCTCATCATCTGTGAGTTCACGCATTGATTTAAGTCGCGTGAATAATGCGGAAAGAAAAATCACAATAGTCGTCAGTCGTTGTTGCCCGTCAATAACACCAAAAGCAGTATTACCTTTTTGTTCAAACAAAAAGTGTCCGAAGTAATACGGAGTTTGAGAAAAACTTTTGTTGTAATCATCCAAGTCGGATAGGAAAACATTTGTCTGTTTGGGAGATTTATTTTTATCCATTTCTGTCTCCCATGAGTATGCCCTTTGGTAAGAGGGAACGAAAATTTTATTCCCTCCCATCATTTGTTTAATTGTTGTTGATGCTTCCATAGTTTTAATTATTATTTTTCAAATGTATTTGGTAGTTATTTAGTTCGTAAAACACAACGGTCGAAACTCACAAAAACACACATAATAGTCTGAATACAAAAAGAGTTTTTGCTATTGCTTAATGTTTATTAATCCCATCCAATAAATGGCTCCATATGGTAATTTTGAATTTGAAACTTATTTTCGTCCGAATACAGGTCTGTGAATATTAATATTCGCTTGGGAATTAATTCACTATCAAATCCAATATGAGTAGTGAAGCGTAAAACTACCAGGTCAAAATCCATTATAGAATTGTTATTAAACTTTTTGATATGTGACCATTCGCTTGATTCATCAATAAAATTGGGACAATTAATTAATAGCTGAAAATGAAATAAGTCAATTATGAAGCCTCGTTTTTCTACTATTTTGCCTTTTAAATAATCGGAACAAGATATTTCGCCTTCATTTATTGCAAACCTTGTAAATAAACTCATTAAGTCTTTATGCTTTTGATTTAATTCGTTTATAACATCTTTTACAAAAATTTTTTTTTAATTGACATATGTGGATTAGCTATTGATATTATTATTTATTCCAGTCAAATCTCTTTAATACCAAATCATTTTTTAATAATTCGCACAATAAATTAAATAGACCTTCTACCCCTTGAGGGTATTGCCAATAGCTTGGGTGATAGAAGTCGATTACTAGTCTATTATTATGCTTCCAACAAGCTACTTTCTCTATAGAAACCAATTTTTCTATATTATCGTCAGTATATTCATTCCCGTAAATTATGTCATAAGATTCAACAGTATAACAGCATAAAACAATATCAGGATTTATTAAATCAATTTGTTCCTTTAGAAAATCTTTATCTTTTTTTGCATATTCCATTATATCTGTATTACTACTTCTTTTAAGGTCTGCGTTCTTTTTTTTTACTTCAACTATTGAAATATCATCATTTTTATTTTCTGTCCAAGAGCGCAAACCCTCATCAGTTGGCATTGAAAGTGTTTCGTTTGAATTTTCACAAATTTTTTTTATTGCAAATTTCCATCGTGCGATATTTAAGTTAAAGACACCTGAAATTTCTTTATTGTCGATGCACGGTTGGTAACCGCTATGTGGTTCCTTTGCTAAAAAAAGAATTTTCGGCTTTTGTTTTAACCATTTATTCCAGTTTGAAGGACCATCCCAGCAAAATTCGGCATTTGCATTCTCTGTATCATATTCCGGTCTTTCTTTATACCACCTTTCAAGCAATTCTATATGTTTATTTTCCATAATTATTATTCTAAATCATATTGTAAGCTATCATTTATATTTAATGAGCAGCTCTAATATTCATTTGTTTGAAATTTTCATCGTAAGTCTTTATCCAACTATTTTCTTGAATAGTAATTGAATTTCCTGCAACACTTAAAAATTTCTCGTTTGAATGCCTTCCTTTGATTGAAATTTGTTTAAATGCGGAGTTATATACTCTATACCAACCCCCATCTTCAATAACTATTAATCTATCACTATATCCTTGTAAGATTGCTTTGGAATGCTTGCCCTTAAGTGATAACTGTTTACCTTTTGCATTATAAACTCGGTACCAACCTTCTACTAATCTCACTTCTGCTATATAGTCGAGTTCTATATTTTGTTCTTTTGTTGATTTATTACTATTTATTTTGGATTTAAAGTTTTTTATTGAGTCCATTCCTGTTTTTTTTCCAAATAGTTGATAGTACCCAATTATTCCTAATATTATAAGAGTCAAAATACTTTTCCAAGGATTACTACTTTTTTCTGAACTTGGGTTTCCATTTAAATTACCACTTGAATTATTTTTTGAAGTCGTATCAGAAATTTTTGATAAATACTTGATAGCAACATAGCCTTTTAGTTTGCCATAAATAATCACTTGTCCCCAATCAGAAATTATTGAATCAATTAGAACTTTATCTCCTAAAGAAAGAGAGCCAATTGTCGCAAAGTCCTTACCTGCACCAGCTCTAATATTTACCTTACTAACATTTACTTTATAATAATCTGATGCCTTTAAATTTAGGCAAATTAACCACAATAAAATAAAGCAAATGCCTTTAGATTTCATTTTCAAATTTCGTTAGTAAAATTACTATTACATCATATTTGTTGTTCTTCATTTTGTCTTCTTTTCCATTTACGAAAAGCCCATTCAATATTGTTTCAAAGCACATTCATACGCTGTTTTGATTTCTTTGATTAAAGATTTTGGTTTTAAAACCTTTACACTATCTCCATAAGAGAGCAATTCCATTCTAAAATCGAAAGTGATATAAATTTTCAGTTTCACTTGTAATTCATCTTCATTGTCTTTTAATATTTGTTGAGTTTCGTGCAATGGAAGTGATTTAATGTATTTACCCTGATGGGGGTCGAATGATAGAACTACATCTTCAATCTCTTGTTTCTCAGGGCTAATTATTCCGAAAGAATGTTTAAAAACAGCCTCAATGTCATAATCTTTAGGATACTTAAATGTTTTTTTTGTAATGTTAAGCATTGTAAGGCGGTCAAGGGCAAATGTTTTAGTTCTTTCATCCTTGTGGTCTTTTACAATTACATACCAAAGGTTTTTAAATTCTTTTAGTGCATAAGGCTCACCAGTCCTCTTTGCAGGTTTATCATCCCAATAACGTTGATAGAAAAATTCTATCAGGAATCTATTTTTTATTGCATGAAGAAGCCCGTATAAATTTTCTGTTCCCTTTGGCCTGCGTTTTTCAAAGTGAATGTATTTGGATAATCTATCGGATACGTTCAAGGCATTAAATGTATCAAATGCTTCTAAAATCCTGTCATTCGCATCAGGCTGGTCTTCTTCGTTGATGAAATATACCTTGCGTGAAAAATCATACTGTATATCAATATTAAATAAAGAGCGAATATCATCCAAGTCTCGCTGAAAGGTACGTTTGGAAGTATTAAAATTATAAGATTGTAATTCAGATTCTCTTGAAAGGTAATCTGAAATTTCATCAAATGTTGAAGGTGTTTTCTTCAATTTTTTTATGATGAAACTGTATCGGGATATGGATTCGCGTTTTGACATGGCGCAAAGTTAAAAATAGATTGCGACATAATGTGTCGTAGTTGCAAAAAAGTATTAATCACTATCAAAAATAATTTTATGTCTTTCCTGAACATTTAATTTCTACTAATTTTGTTAATAACGCTTTCAAAAATTCTAACAATTTATCGTCTTCAATCAAAAATTTAAAATCTATGGTGTATTCTTCTTCCCATTCAGTAAACCCTTCTTTATTTAACAATAACTTAAGATTTTCGTTGCAATCCCATCTTTTATTTTTGTCAAAGAACCTTAATTGATATTTAGAACTTGCCGGGATGAAAGTTGCTGTCAAACAATATTTCGAATCTCCAAAATTCCATTGGTCAAAAACGCTAATACCATTGGTGGTATATGGTCTATTAAAAGGTGATTGAATATTTTCACATTCTTCAACAATTTTCGAAATGAAATATGTAGGTAAATTATCAATAGCATTTTTCACTAAAATAGCATCCTCAATTTTTCCCTTTTCCTTTAAAATGGTATAAATTTCTTTTAAACTCTCTGTTGTCATAATTGGGCCTCCTAAATATTTTATTAATTTTCTGTATTGACTGAATAGAAATTTCGCATCATTATTAATTTCTATAGCTCCCTCGCATGGTAATATCCAACCATTATATAAATCTTCAGAGCTATTTTTATATGCAGCAATTAATATTAATTTATTACTGATTTCTTTAATTTCATCTGGCGTCCAATTTTTTTTGTCAGGTTCTTTTATTGTTGAAAGATTCAAATAAATAATTGCATCAACTTCATATTTTAAACTTTTACATTTCTCTAAATAAGTTGGAAGCTGTCTATCTTGGTCAGTAGCATTGTTCATTTTATTTTCCACAATGATACAATGCCCATTTCCCTTTATTAGGATATCTACTCGTCCCTCCTCACGTTCAACATCTGCATTTTTATAATCACTTTCGTCAATTAGATGATTATGCTGATTCAGAAATTTAATGAATAATAATAGAAACTTATTTTTTTCATTATGTTTCGCTTTCGGGTTCAAAAAGGTACGAATTATATCACTATGAAGATTTTCTTTCTGATACTGATCCGAAATAATTGGAAAGATGTTAAAGCCCAAGTCATGAACGGAAACTCGTTTTTCTTCTTCTTCAAATTTTTTCACAACTTCCAATAATTTTTGAAATGAGATGAAGTTAATTATTTTTTCTATTTCACTTTGCTCCATAATTGTGATGTGAATTGTTTTTCGCCTACTCTTGCCAGTTTTCAGCATCTTTGTTATAATAATATAAATGTAAACAATTTTATGTTTCCAGTTTTTTCTTTAGAATTTATAATGTATGCTCTAATTAATATTAATTTTCATTCAAATTCACTTTTGCTATAATTATAATCAAGATTCTTGCAAGTCCCATCTTTATTAACTTTCATCCCCTTATGATTTGAATAAATTACATTCGCCCAAATTCTTTCAAGTTGAAATATTTTATCGTTTTGCCAGAAATCAGAATGGTCAATTAAATCATGTAACAAATAACAATAAGGCTCATCTAAAACCGGCATATAGCTTTCATGCCAATCTGTAATACCATCCATTTCTCCCAACATACCATAAACTTTATTATTCAAGGCAGCATCATAATCGAACCTGTTGTTAAAAATATGTGCGGGCTCGTCACCATTTTCAAGATAATACGAAACCTTTGCTTCAACCTCATAATCAGAAGTAAAACCATCCTTATTCCTAATATTATTTTCTCCTGTTTCCAAACAGACAAGCGCACGTTCAATAATTTCTTTCTCAATCTGCTTAAGCGTTCTGTTCAGGTTAGAAAGAAATTTTATTTTATTTTTCATAAACTTTATCGTTTTAATTTTTTTAGATGTATTTGAAAAAGTTTAGCACAAGCCATTGCATCCGACAAAGCATCATGATGATTCAACGGTATTTTATATTGCGTACACAATGAAGCAAGATTGTCCCCGAAAAGCCTATACGTACAATGCCCTTTATACGTTGGAGTTGCAAGGTCGTAATATTCTAAAGTTTGTTTTAAGCAATGAAAGTCAAAAGCAAATCCATTGTGAGCAATTACATTTTGATTTTTAATGAATGGTTTTAGTTGCTGCCAAACATTGTCAAATGTTGGTGCATTCGCTGTCTGCTCGGGCGTTATGCCGTGTATGTCAATGAATCTGTCCCAATAGAAATTAGTTGGCGGTTGAACTAAAATAGAAAGTTGGTCAACAATGTTTCCGTTTTCTATTCGTACCAGTCCAACTTGACAGATGCTCCATCGCTTGCCATGTGCAGTTTCAAAATCAATTGCTGTGAAATTAGTTTTCATTTACATTGCTGGTTCGTGCTTACCTTTGTTCGTTCCGTTTGGATGTCGCGAACAACTTGAAGCGGTTAATCCTGAAATGCTTGATGACTTTGTGCCACAATACTTGCACACATACTGTGGTTTCTCTGATCCCTCGTAAAGAACATGCTTTCCTTTGTTTGTTCCTAATGGATGTCGTGAACAAGATGATGAGGTTAAACCTGAAACGCTTGACGATTTGGTTCCGCAATACTTGCAATAAAAATTTGCCATTGTTCAATAATTTTTGATGTTTGCCTACTCTTTATAGTTTTCAGCTTCCCTAAATTTTGACAAAAATAAATATAGTATAAGACAAACCGTGTCGCTCTTAAAATATTTTTTTTTAGGCTCAACTAAGCGAAATCTCTAATAATAACAGCCTTCCCATTAAACAGCGTATCTCTTTTCTTAAACAAAAGTTCTATGTTGTTATAATAAATTTTGGAGATAAATCGTTGCTCGGGGCAAGTAAATTCAATAATGTCAAACAAAAGTTTACTTATATCAAATTCGGCAGCTTCAATCTTACATTTACCAAAATTGCCTATGTCATTTTCTAAAACGATTAAACCTTTTTCTTTCAAAAAAATATTTTCGACCAACGAAAAATCATGAAGAGGAAATAGTAATTCAGTTCCCACGATGTCTTTAAAAAATATTTTTATTCTACCTCTGTTTTTTATTTTTATTTCCAATCTCGAAGTTCTATCCAAATCATAAAGGATATGCTGGTCATCAGGAAGCAATTCATAAAAGGTAGATACAAGTGTGTTATTGGAATTTATAATATTTAGCGTGTTAAATTTTTCCGAATCGTAAAGTGTTTCATAAATGTAACGTTGCTCTATGTGTTTAATTTTTTCGCATAAACCCGATTGTTTACCGAATACTTTTAATAATTGTCCGGAACCTAATATGGAGAAATGAATTGTCAAATTGCAAAGTCTTTCTTGTTTTAAATTTTGAATTGCTAAATACAATCATCAAAACCTTTTGCTGTTTTTTCGGAACTGTGAGGAATATGTTTTAATTCAAGTCCTCTTCGTTTATAAGCTGGTTCCTCTGCTTGTATTTTCATATCTTTTGGAGGTTTTGGAATGAAGGATAACGTTTTTAATTTTCTTATCCTCTCCATTGACTGCTCTTGTTCAAATTCAATATTCATAGCTTTTAATTTTTCACCAAAAGTAATATGCAACTACGACAAAATATGTCATTTTGATTACTCAATAATGGTGAAACCTTTTTGGTTCTTGATATTTTATTTAAAAATTCGTTCGTTAACTTCTACATTTCTAACGAGAGCGTAAGGTGGGTGGGAAATGTGCTGCAATGTGGGATAGCCAAAACATCCCCGCTTTTTTCAGCGGGGTGAGAAAAAGTGCGGTAGGGTAAAAATTTAAACTGACTCTACGAACTTAATTGAGCTCCATCTGCAAACGGCTCAAACTTCTGTAAAGTCCGTTTTCCTGCTGCATCAGCTCTTCATGGGTTCCGCTTTCACGCACATTTCCGCGGTCAATAACAATAATTTTATCTGCTTTACGGATAGTGGACAAACGATGGGCAATTACAAATGAAGTACGCCCTACCATCAGTTTATCTAATGCTTCCTGTACCACCCTTTCTGATTCTGAATCGAGTGAGCTTGTAGCTTCATCCAATATCAAAATACTTGGATCCTTCAATACCGCACGTGCAATGGCAATACGTTGACGCTGCCCTCCGGAAAGTTTAATTCCACGCTCCCCAACAACTGTTTCGAACTTTTCAGGAAACCCTTCAATAAAATCCAAGGCATTAGCTTTACGGGCTGCTTCCGCTATTTCAGCAATAGTAGCGTTAGGTTTTCCATAAGCAATATTTTCTTTAATAGTACCTCCAAACAGCAACACATCCTGTGGAACAATAGCCATATTATTGCGTAATTCTGTCAGTGAAAAATTCTTATTATCCTTTCCATCAATCAAAATCCGGCCATTTTCAGGATCGTAAAAACGCAGCAAAAGAGCTGCAATTGTTGACTTTCCTGAACCACTCGGCCCTATAATGGCAACGGTTTCTCCTTTACTGGCAGTAAAAGAAACATTTTTAAGAACCTGTACTTCTTTGCGCGAAGGATAAGTAAATGCAACATTTTCAAACACTACATTCCCTTCAATACGTTTAATGACCGCTTTATGAGTATTAATCTCAATCAACTCTGTTGTCTCATCCAGGATTTCGAATACACGTTCCACTGCACCCACAGCTTTCTGTATCTGTGCATATAATTCGGCAATCCCTCCAAAAGAAGCACCTACAAAAGCAGAATAAAGAATAAAAGAAATTAAATCACCAATCAGTAGCTGACCATGTGATGCCAGATTAACACCATACCAGATAACAGCCACAATAGCACCAAACAGGCAGAAAATAATAAATGATGCAAAAGCCCCTCGGTATTTTCCGCCCTGAATGGCCTTTTGAACAATTTCCTCTGTACTGCGTTTATATCTTAAATTTTCATAAAATTCATTGGCAAATGCTTTTACATTGGTAATACCTTGTAAGGTTTCTTCAATAATGGTACTGGATTCAGCTATTTTTTCCTGTACTTCCTTTGAAATTTTTCTGATAAATCTCCCAAATATAACAGCAGCAATTGCAACAACGGGAACTATAGCCAGCATGAGCAATGTAAGTTTTGGAGAAATCACCAGCAACCAGGCTATACCACCAATAATCAGGATAAACTGCCTTAAAAATTCAGCAATAGTTGTTGTAAGGGTATCCTGTATCTGTGCAATATCGGAAGACATACGGCTATTCAGGTCACCTACCCGCTTCTGAGCAAAAAATGCCATTGGCAGCTTTATCATATGGAAATATACTTCCTGGCGAAGAGATGCCAAGGTGTTTTCAGTATAATTTACAAAAAGATATATCCTGAAATAAGAAAAGACAGATTGGGCGCTTAATACTATTATCAGGAAGATGCCTATTTCATTAATTTTTGAGAAATCTTGTAATTCCACCGTTTTTACCAGGCTTCCTAACATCAACGGAAATATCAATGCAGTTCCACCGGTAAGTAATAGAAAAAACATCCCCAGATATAATTTCCATTTATGAGGACCTATATATCTATATAAACGAAGTGATTTTTTTAAAGCCTCTTTATTGAGTTTCGCTTTAGGAAGCTCTTCTGTATCTCTGATTTTACGTGCCATTTTTTCAAGACTTGAGGATAAAATCCCACTAATGTTGAATAGTATTATAGATATTGTGCCATTACTATTGTTCCAAAATCATCAATGCCAATAACTACATAATATTTCCTACAAATATAAGTCATAAAGTGCAAAGGGGCAGAATATATACATTTATATTCTATTTTTTTATGCTTTTAAACATATTTTTTTGATATTTTGGTATGGAATTATTATTTTACTACTTTCGGACGGTAAAAATAGAGAAATGGAGAATTAGAGAATTAAGAATTATCTGAAAAATCACCAATTCACCAATTCACCAATTCAATTAAATTATGAAGGTAGGAATTCCATCGGAAGTTTTTCCAAATGAGTTAAGGGTTGCAGCAACTCCCAAAACCATTAAACGATTGCAGAAACAGGGGTTTGAAGTTTATATTCAGCATAATGCCGGATTAAAAGCAAATTTTTCTGATAAAGATTTTGAAGAAGCAGGGGCAAAAATAGTTGCTACAGCTACTGATATATATGGCAAATCAGACATTGTACTAAAGGTTAAAGAGCCTTCAATGGAAGAAGTGGATATGATGAAAGAAGGCTTGGTAATGCTTAGTTACCTATGGCCAGCTCAAAATCAACCATTACTTCAAAAATTAGCAGATAAAAAAGTAAATGCAATTGCTATGGATGCAATCCCTCGTATTTCCAGAGCGCAGAAAATGGATGTATTGTCATCAATGGCAAACATTGCAGGATATAGGGCAGTAATTGAAGGTTCATACCATTTCGGAAGATTTTTAAATGGGCAAATTACGGCAGCAGGTAAAGTAGAGCCGGCCAAAGTGTTAGTGATTGGAGCAGGTGTTGCAGGCTTAGCAGCGATTGGTGCTGCTAACTCATTGGGTGCAATTGTCAGAGCATTTGATACTCGAAAAGAAGTTGCGGAACAAATTGCATCAATGGGTGCGCAATTCTTAACCGTTGAAATTAATGAAGATGGTGCCACCTCATCAGGTTACTCTAAAGAAATGAGTAAGGAGTTTATTGAAGCGGAGATGAAACTTTTTTTAGAACAAGCGAAAGAAGTTGATATTGTAATTACCACTGCACAAATTCCTGGAAGGCCTGCTCCTAAATTGTGGTTAGATTATCACGTTGCTGCCATGAAACCCGGTTCTGTTATTGTTGACTTAGCTGCTTCAACAGGCGGAAACTGTGTTGCAACCAAGAACGGAGAAGTTTATACTACTGACAACGGTGTTACTGTTGTTGGAAAATTAAATCAATTACCAAATCAAGCATCTCAATTATATGGAAATAACTTATGTCACCTATTAGATGACATGGGTAAAGCAGAGAAATTTAAAATTGATATGGAGGATGCCGTTGTGTCAAGAGCAATGGTAACTTATAATGGTAAAATCAATTGGCCACCAGCACCACTTCCCGTTAGTCCGGAAAAACCAAAGACAACAGAAGTTGCAGTAGAAGCTCCAGAAATTGTCGCTGCAAGAAAAAATAAAAAAGAAGCTACATCCATGGTTATTAAATTGGGTGTAATCGGTGCACTTTTATTTGCTATGGGACAATTTGCTCCCGGTGAATTTATGCAACACTTTACTGTATTTGTATTGGCCGTATTCATTGGCTGGCAAGTAATCTGGAATGTATCACATTCACTTCATACGCCATTAATGGCTGTTACTAATGCTATTAGTGGTATCATCATCATTGGTGGTTTATTACAAACCAAAGATAATCTTTCGAGTTCTTTAGTCATGACTGTTTTAGCATCTGCTGCTATTTTGGTTGCCAGCATCAATATTGTTGGAGGATTTGTGGTTACTCACCGTATGTTGAAAATGTTTAAAAAATAAGAAACCAGGAGATATGATTTTTATAGGAAAAGAAATTCAAACAGCAGCATATTTATTTGCAAGTATTCTGTTCATATTAAGCTTAGGAGGTTTATCCTCACAAGAATCAGCAAAGCGTGGTGTGTTCTATGGTATCGTAGGTATGACTATCGCCATCCTTGCAACCGTTTTGGGTAAAGGTGTTGAAGGCCATATTTATATTATTGGTGCAATTTCGGTAGCTGCAATTATTGGAACACTGCTGGCCCGTAAAGTTGAAATGACTTCCATGCCCCAATTGGTTGCTATCTTACATAGTTTTGTTGGATTAGCTGCTGTATTAGTTGGTTTTGGTTCTTACCTCGATCCGGTAACACATACATTAAGTTCAACAGAACATACCATCCATTTAGTGGAAGTGTTTATAGGTGTATTTATTGGTGCAATTACATTTACAGGTTCTATTGTGGCTTGGGGTAAATTAGAAGGTAAAATCATGAGTAAGCCTTTGTTGTATCCGGGAAGACATGCCGTTAATATTATTTTAGTTCTTGCTTCTATTGTTTTGGGAGTTATGTTTGCCGGAGCTGAAGGCACTGATGGAATGATTTATTTGTATATCATGACAGCAATTGCAGCTTTTATTGGCGTTATGTTAGTAATGGCAATTGGTGGTGCAGATATGCCGGTTGTGGTATCTATGTTAAACTCATATTCGGGTTGGGCTGCATCAGCTGCAGGTTTTATGTTGGGTAACGATTTGCTAATTGTAACAGGTGCATTGGTTGGCAGTTCGGGAGCAATTCTTTCTATCATTATGTGTGAAGCAATGAATCGTTCCTTCTTCTCGGTTATACTTGGAGGTTTTGGCGCACAAACATCATCAGGAACTACTACCGCTATAGAAGGAGAAGTTACTTCATTAAATCATGAAGAAGTTGCCGGTTTATTAAAAGAAGCAAAATCAGTTGTTATTGTTCCGGGCTACGGAATGGCCGTTGCAAAAGCGCAGTATCCAATTTACGACATGGTACAAACATTACGTAAAGCAGGTAAAAATGTAAGATTTGCTATACATCCTGTTGCCGGTCGTTTACCGGGCCATATGAACGTATTATTAGCTGAAGCAAACGTACCTTATGATATTGTATTAGAAATGGATGAAATTAATCCTGAACTACCGGATACAGATGTTGTAATGGTGATTGGTGCGAACGATGTTGTTAATCCGGGAGCTCAGGATGATCCATCAAGTCCCATTTATGGAATGCCCGTTATCGAAGCCTGGAAAGCAGAGAAAGTTATTATAATGAAACGTTCCATGTCGGTTGGTTATGCTGGTGTTGAAAATCCATTATTCTACAAACCAAATGCAGAAATGCTTTACGGTGATGCTAAAGATAGCGTTGAAAAAATATTAGGGTTTTTAAAAGGCTAATTAAAAAGTATGCCTGGCCACATGAACGTATTGCTTGCCGAATCAAATGTGGATTATAATAAACTGGTGGAAATGGGTTTGCTGTTTTTCACAAACTCATTCAGACGAAGCATAAAACGTCCCGAAAACTAATTTAATCGGGACATTTTTATTATCTACTATAATGGATTTCCAAGGGGCAAAATACTTCATTATACAAAAACTCATTCACGAGCTTCCTTCTAAATTATATTATCACGGCTTACACCATACATTTGATGTTTACGATGCTGCAAAACGTTTGGCAACTATGGAGCAGGTAACAGGCGATGAACTCATACTACTGAAAACATCTGCACTATTCCATGATGCAGGCTTTATTGAACAATATAAGCATAACGAGCCTATTGCTGTTAAAATGGCTGAACAATCATTACCTCAATTTGGATATAATGATAAGCAAATCGCCATCATTGCTGATACCATTATGGCTACCAGTATGAAAAAACCACCGCAAACAATTCTGGAAAAGATAATGTGCGATGCGGATCTGGATTATCTTGGCCGCTCTGATTTTAATGTCCTTTCAGGCTTATTGAAAAAAGAATTGAATACCTTTGGTTTTGAATGTGATGAACAACAATGGGATGAGATTCAGATAAAGTTCCTTGAGGAACATAAATATCATACGGAATCAGCAGTAAAAAGGAATGAGATTGTTAAACAACAACATATTGAAGAAATTAAAAGCCGGTATAAATAAATTAAAAGTTGAGGTTCCCTTGCACAGATTTTTCACAAATAAAAACCAAAATTTATGAAACCCGTATCATTTAAAGACTTTGAGATCAATAAAGTGTTTGATTTCGGTTATGTCACAGTTTCTGAACAGGAAATTATTGATTTCGCTATGTTTTTTGATCCGTTGGATTTTCATATTGACAAAGAAGCGGCCCAAAAAAGCATTTTTGGAGGATTAGTAGCCAGCGGCCCTCACATCTTTAAGATTTTTCATCTTACTAAATGGATACCGCTATTTAAAAATACAGTTATGGGTGGGCTCGAAGTGAAATGGAGTTTTTTAAAACCTATTTATGCCGACATGAAAGTATTCGGAAAAGCGGTTATTACCGACATTAAGACTAACCCCGAAAGAAGACATGCGGCCGTAAAATGGCATTTTGATTTCACCAATGAAGCTGGAGAATTTTTACAAACAATAGATATGACAGTGCTTCACTCGATGATGAAATAAAACTAATGGAGAATGATAAACTATTGATTTTACGTTTAACTATTATGGATTGAGTGTAGAATGAAAAACAAAAATTATGATGTAATTATAGTTGGTGCCGGGGGAGCAGGCCTTATGCTTGCCCGGGAGTTAGGGATCAAAAAAAGAAAAGTATTATTGCTGGACCGTAAAACAGACTTACTTAACCTTTCCTTTAGAACACTCGGCAGTTTTATGGATATTAATGAATTTCATTTATCTCAGGATGTGGTGGCAGCTGATATCAATAAGATTATTTTATACTCTAAAAATATAAAATGTTCCGCTGTGAGTAAAGCGTGCATATTGGACAAAGCATATTTGCACAAGCATCTTATAGAATCTATTGATAAAAACTATGTTGATATACGAACTGGAATAGATATCAAATCCTATAATGCAGATGCAGCCGGAAGTTTAACGGAAATAACTGATGACAAGGGCAATAAGTATATTGCAACCTATTATGTGGATGCAACAGGGTTATCTGGAGTTTTAAGCAAAAGAAATGGATTACAGGATAAACAGCCTGATATAGCCGTTGGGGTAGAGTTTAATGTAAAATACAAAGGTAAAACTAATGAAGCTCATTTATACCTGGGCAATCATTATGAGGGGGGATATGGATGGTTGTTTCCTCTTAAAAACAACAGAGCAATATTAGGGTTTGGTTCCTTTGAAAATATGGTTATCGGTGAACTGAAACAGCGGTTAAATAAAATGCTGACAATCCCGCATATTGCAGCCATTGTAGAAAAAGATAATGATAATGCAGAAGGTGGCATTCTGCCAATTACACAAGTAAAAACAAAATTTGTTTATAATAATCTTGTGTGTGTTGGTGATTCTGTTTCTCAAGTAAACCCCGTTGTTGGTGAAGGCTATAAATTTATTTTCAGGGCCGCTGTAATGGCTGCAAATGCTATTGAAAAAGCCATATCTCAAAATAACACCTCAATGCTTAAGGAATATGAATACGAGTGGAATAAACGGTATTATGATTTTTACCGGAAAGCCAAACGTATGCAACAGCTGCTTATAAAATACAGCAAAAGTGACAACAAAGTTGATTTAGGCATGTTATTCCTGAAAACCAAGCGTAACAAAACAATCGAAAAAATTATCTCTGGAGAGTTTACAAAAAAAGAAGCATATCTACCTTAATTCTACGACAAAATACAATTGAGCCGAAGTTTATCCTCCTTCTGCCTATGTATATAATTCAATTCCCTCAGGCAACGTTATACTGTTGCTTAAGAAAAAATAAAAATCGTAATCTTATTAACT
>JAHEXZ010000132.1 GCA_023251835.1 Bacteroidota bacterium
TTTGCAATTGATTTAAGTGAAGATAGCTTGTATTTTCCAGCTCTATTATTTCTATTAATCCGTATTCTCCCAAGGAGTTAATAAATGAAACTTCAATCCGATGGCTTGAACAAAATTCTCTTGCGGGTATTAAATTTTCTATATCCATAGACTTATCTTTTAGGATTTTGATAATTCCTTAAACAATTGTTTTTGCTTTTCTGTTAAATTGGTTGGTATCTTGATGGAATAGGTCACATATAAATCGCCAAAATGCCCTTCTTTCTTATAAACAGGGAGACCTTTACCTTTTAATTTAACTTTAGTACCATTTTGTGTCTCAGGAGCCACCTTTAGCTTCACTTTTCCATCAAGGGCATCTACTGTAATTTCACCACCCAACACGGCCGTATACAGGTCCAAATCCACAGTAGTATATAAATTGTCGCCTTCGCGGCTAAATTTGGTATTGTTGGTTATAATAAAGGTGATATACAAATCGCCATTGGGGCCACCGCTCACACCAAGCCCTCCATGACCGGCAATTTTTATGGTTTGACCGTTTTCAATTCCGGCAGGAATAGTTATACGAATGTTTTTCCCGCTTACAGTAAGCGTTTGCTGGTGGGTTTTATAAACGTCAGTAAGGTTAAGACGTAGTTCGGCATTAAAATCCTGTCCTCTGAATTTAGCCTGCCTTCCTCCACGTGCACCGGCAGCACCTCCAAACATGGATTCAAAGAAATCTGAAAAATCGCCTCCAAACTGTTCACCAGAGAATGATTGCTGACCCTGGCCGGCAGATTCACGACTGTAGGATTGTTGCGCTTTTTCATACTCCTCGGCATGTTTCCAGTCTTTCCCATATTTATCATATTTTTTACGATTTTCCGGGTCGCTCAATACCTCGTTTGCCTCATTGATCTGCTGAAACAGCTTATGAGCTTCTTTATTGTTGGGATTTAAATCAGGATGATATTTCCGGGCTAACTTGCGGTAAACCTTTTTAATATCCTCAGTTGAGGCACTTTTATCAATACCTAATACTTTGTAATAGTCGACAAATTCCATAATCAATAAATTTTCCAGCTAAAATAATTACCGAATTGCTTTCTTTAAATGACATTTATCATTATCAATAAAAAAGAATGCCGCCCATCAATTGAACTAAAGTCCATGTGTGGCTATCATCCAAACTAATGCAGCCATAGCAGCGCCACCTAACTCCAGCTCTCGTTTATTGACATTTTGGAATACATCAGTAGCTGCATGATGGTAGTCGAAGTAACGTTGGGAGTCCGGCATCAGTTCCAGACAGGGAACCCCCATTTCTTGCAAGTGTTTTAGGTCGGCTCCGCTGCCATTTCGGTCGAAATTGTGTATTCCATAAGGTTCAAATAAAGGTTTCCAGCTTTTCAGTTTTTCTTTTTGGATTGGTGTTACTTCACTATTGAAGCCACGTGGGGTGAAACCTCCTGCATCTGACTCAATAGCGGCAATGTGTTTTTCTTTGTTTATTTTAGCCCATTCAGCATATTTTTCACCACCACGTCCACCATTTTCTTCATTCATAAATGCAACAGCCCTGATATTGCATTTGGGTTTTATTCCCAATGCCTTAAAAATACGGAGTACTTCCATACTCTGAACAACCCCTGCCCCATCGTCATGAGCGCCTGCACCGGTATCCCAGGAATCAAGGTGTCCTCCAACAATGACATACTCATTTGATTGGGTTGTACCATATATTTCACCTACAACGTTATAGGATATTTCATCAGGCAACGTTTGGCAGCTCATTTTGAAATAAAACTCCGGATTTTTATTGGCAGCTAAACTTTCGCTCAATAATATGGCTCCATTGGTACTTATAGCACAGGCTGGTATTTTATTGAGACTATCTTTATATCCCATTACTCCTGTATGAGGATAGTCATCCTGTGCAAGGGTACAGGAGCGAACTACTACTCCAACAGCTCCATATTTAACAGCTTCAGAAGCACCCGCCCAGCGAAATTTCACAGCACCACCATAAGCTTCAAAGGTTTCCAGGTATTTTGGGTCCATAGGGCTGTTAAAAAAAACAATTTTTCCTTTTATTTTATCTTTTCCCAGCTGTGCTAACTCTTCAAAGCTTTTTACTTCAATAATGCTGGCAGTAATACCTTCAGCCGGTGTTGCAACAGAACCACCCAGCGCACAAATTGGAACAATTTTAGCACTTTTGCCGCCATCAAATATAATTTTTGCTGTTTCTTTTTCTCCACGCACCCAATGTGGTACCATACATTCCTGTAAATATACAGAATCAGCTCCAGCCTCTTTCATTGCTTTAAATGCCCACTCTACTGCTTTCAAAGCATTGATGGAACCACTTAAACGTCCGCCAATCTTATTGGTTAAATAATCGAGATTTGAATAGCTTTTTCCGTTTGTTAATGCTTCATTGAATATTTTTTTAAACATTGCGGCATCAGTTTGTTCCGCATCAGGAGTAAGAGCAATTGCAATAAAGCCTAAGCCGGCAATGAGCATTACCCAAAAAGTGTATTTAATTGACTGTATCATCAGACTAAAAATTTTATCGCAGGATAACTTCATTAATAACTGTTCGTCCGGCAGCATCGTTAAGCATTTTAATAATCTTAGTTTTAGCTAAAGCAAGTTCATTTCTTAATGCTGACGAATCTAAAGTAATAAAAAGTTGCTTATTGCGAATAGATAGATCGGTTGTATGTTTTGCAATCATTTTCCCCATTACTTCTTCCCAGGCATTTATTAAGCGTTTTTCAGATAACTTATCATCCAGCCGGTATGCTTTGAGCAGTAACTGTATGGCGTCTTTCAAGCTATGTTCATTGTGTTGGCTCATGGAAAGGTTGGGTTATTGGTATTTATAATGACAGTACCATTTATAATATTAAATACTTTAAAATCTGAATTTGCAGCTTTAAACAGTTCCGGGAGCCTGGTCAAATGAGTATCTGTGATAAACAGTTGGCCAAAATTATTGCTGCAAACAAGTTCCATTAGCTGTTTTACCCTTAAATCATCCAATTTATCATAGATATCATCGAGTAAAAGAATTGGAGTAAGCTGTTTTATATTTTTAATAAAGTCAAACTGAGCCAGCTTTAGCGCAATCAGAAATGACTTTTGCTGTCCTTGCGATGCATATTTTTTTAAAGGATAACCATTTAATGTGAATCCAAGATCATCTTTATGAATACCAACCATAGTATATTCCATTACACGATCCTTTGGTAGCGATTTCTCCAGGATATCCTGAAAAGAAGCATCGTTCAAATGAGATACATATTCTATTCCCACCTGTTCACGACCTCCGGATATCAGTTCATAATATTTTTGAAAAATAGGTATAAAGTGGTTAATGAATTCTCTTCGTTTTTCATATGCTTTGTTACCAAAATCAATCAGCTGCATATCCCATAACTCTATAGATTCTTTGTCAAAACGTCCGCTATCATTAAAATGTTTGAGTAATGCATTACGATGAGCAAGTGCTTTATTATAATTTATCAAACTATCCAAATATTCCTTGTCGTATTGTGCAATAACACTATCCATAAAACGTCTGCGGCTTTCACTGCCTCCTGTAATCAACTCTGCATCGGCAGGAGAAATCATAACTAAGGGCAACAAGCCTATATGATCGGCAAGACGCTGGTACTCTTTTTTGTTTCTTTTAAATTGCTTTTTCTGATTACGTTTGAGCCCACAGTATATTTCTTCTTCTTTTCCTTTTACATCATAAGTTCCCTGAACCAGAAAAAATGGAGCATCGTGTAAAATATTCTGGCTGTCAATCGGATTGAAAAAGCTTTTGCAGAAAGACAGATAATGAATAGCATCCAGAATATTGGTTTTTCCTTCGCCATTATTACCTACAAGGCAATTGATACGATTGCTGAATTGAAGTTCAGCTTCGGAATAATTTTTGAAATTGAGGATAGTTAATTTTTTAAGGAACATTCAAGGTTGTGGATAGCGATCTTTACAAACTTGTCTGCTCTTACAGACCGGTTTATAAAAACTAGGTTTGCTAATGGTTGCTAATTTACAAAAAAAACTTATTTTTGCAGTCCATTAATTCTATTATAAATAAAATATGGCCCAAGAAACTGTAGATGAACCAATTGTTGACGTAGAACAGGCGTTAACCAAGACGGAATTATATATTGAGCAAAATAAAAAGAACCTGATGACTGTTGCCGCAGTTATTATAGCTGTGGTTGGTGGTTATTTTGCTTATAAATATTGGTATGTAGCCGGTGAAGAAACAAAGGCTCGTGCCGAAATGTTTAAAGCCGAAGATTATTTTGGTCAGGATTCATTGGATAAAGCGATGAATGGAGATGGTGTTGCATTAGGCTTTACTCAAATTATTGATGAATATGGTATTACACCATCAGGTAATCTGGCAGAATATTATCTTGGTATATGCTATTTGAAAAAGGGACAATTTGAAGAAGCAATAGAGCATTTAAATGAATTTGATGGTAAAGACCAGATTATCGGGCCTCAGGCTACCGGAGCTATTGGTGATGCTCACATGGAGCTTGGGCAGGTTGAGGAAGCCATTACCTATTATTTAAAAGCTGCGGAGCAAAATGTAAACGATTTTACTACCCCGGTTTTCCTGAAGAAAGCTGCCATGGCTAATGAAGATAAAGGAAATTATGCTGATGCTGTTAAGCTGTATGAACGTATTAAAAACGAATTTAGCGAAACAAGCGAAGGCAAGGATATGGAAAAATATATTAGCCGTGCTAAAACGTTGGGCAATATCTAAATTATACTTCGACTGAATTGCAGAGTTGCAGAATTTTAGAATTGTAGTTCTAAAAGTTCTGCAATTTTTTTATAAGTTTATTTCTGAAACTATATGTCAAGCGCATTAAAGAACTTATCTGATTTTAAACATACAACTATTTCCACGGCAGCCGGTATAAGGGTTGGAATAGTAGTAGCTGAGTGGAATATTGAAATTACCGGGGCTTTACGTGATGGTGCGATAAATACACTATTAAAGCATGGCGTAATTGAGAGTGATATTGTGGTAATATATGTTCCCGGCAGCTTTGAGCTTACTTACGGTTCACAACTGCTATGTGAAGATAAAACCATTGATACTGTAATCTGTATTGGTTGTGTAATACAGGGAGAAACCCGCCATTTTGATTTTATATGTGATGCTGTTGCACAAGGTATTACTAATGTGAGTTTAAAATACAATAAGCCTGTAATATTTGGTGTACTCACACCAAATACATTACAGCAGGCACAGGACAGGGCTGGTGGCAAACATGGTAATAAAGGAGATGAAGCGGCTGTTACTGCTATTAAAATGGCTCAACTGAAGAAATCTTATGAAACACGACTTGTAAACGCTTAGTTAATCTTCAAAGTATTCTGTTCCATACACAATTTACTTTTATTTACCAATTACCTTAAATTCCGTACGCCTGTTGATTGCCCGGTTTTCATCGGAGTCGTTTTTTACTTTTGGTCGTGTATCACCATAACCCATATAGGTTAAACGTTTAGCATCTATTCCATTGACAATCAGATAGTCATACACTGATTTAGCACGATTTTGTGATAAAAGCTGATTCATTTTTTTATCACCCACATTATCAGTATGACCACTTAACTGAATATGCAATGTTTTATTAGATATTAAGAAACTAACGAGTTTATTTAACTCTACTTTTGATTCAGGTTTAAGGTCATACTTAGCAGTTTCAAAAAACACGTTTTTAAGTTCTGTTACACTTCCTGTATCTATAGGCACCATAGGTACGTCCATTTGATAAGGTTTTGTTTTATCTTTCAATCCTTTTAGCGAAAAATTTTCAGAATAAAACAGGTAGCCGTTTTGAGATACGTTCAATGCATAATTTTTTTCTATTGGCAAGGTTACAAGGAACTCACCATTGCCGGAATTGGCATCTGATACAATTACCGGTTTGGCTGTTTCAAGGTCAATTAATTCAAAGTGGGCTCCCAGAGGTTGTTTTGTTCTTACATCGTATACTTTACCCTTTACATAGGTAATTTGTTCAGGGCGTGCTGCTTCATACAGTTCAAACTGATACATATCCAAACCACCAAATCCACCAGCACGGTTAGAAGCAAAATAGGCTATATTGCCGGCCCCATTTACCAACAGACTATTTTCATCACCATACGTATTAATCGGATATCCTAAATTTACAGGTGTTCCCCACTCCCCTGCCCTATCTTTGCGAACTAAATAGATATCCAGTTTACCCATACCTGTATGGCCATTGGAACTGAAATAAAGTGTTTTACCATCGGGGTGTATATACACCGATTCTTCTTTTTCAGGAGTATTTATTTTTTTTCCTATGTTTACCGGTGTTCCCCAGCTGCCATCATCGTTTAGGGTAGAATACCATATATCAGACTGCCCCACTCCACCAGGCCGGTTGCTGACAAAATACAATGTTTTACCATCGGCTGAGAAACAAGGCTGAGTTTCCCAGTTGTTGGAATTGACAGGTGATCCCAGATTGTATGGGCGCGACCAATTATTACCTACTTTTTGAGAATAAAAAATGTCACAGCTACCAAAGCCTTTACGGTTAGGGCCATAATTACCATCTATTTCAGAACAGGCAATAAAAAATAAAATTTGTCCATCTGCAGAAATGCTTGGTGCCCCTTCATTACCGGGAGTGTTGATACCATTTCCAAGAGGTGCAGAAGTAGCCCAAATACCATTTACTTTTTTACTTATCAGGAAATCTTCCTGCAAAGGAATTTGTTCGGTACGGTTATTTCGTGTATATAAAAAGGTTTGGTCATCTGCCGTAATAGCGGGAAAATATTCATCTAAAGAGGAGTTGATAGCTTCGCCCATGTTTTTAGGTTCAAATGGAACAGGCTTTTTCATGGCTTCGATAGCAAAGTTGCAGTTTGCTAACTGACGTTCTGCATAGTCTTTTGCATCAGGGTTTAGGTTTTTATTCTTTAAGTAATCTTCATAATCGCGCTTAGCTTCGGTATATTTACCTAATGATATTTCAATATTAGCAAGCAGGAAAAACAGTTTTTTATCAAACTTAGGATTTATTTCCAATGCTTTTGTATATTCAGCAATGGCCTCCAATGGTTTATTGGCTTCTGTATGTATCTGGGCAGCCAAAATATGGGGTTCAATAAAACTGGCATCTTTTTCTATTGCTTTTTTCAGTTCTTCAAGTGCCTTTTCATCATTGCGGTTATTATAATATTCAAGAGCTTTTTCAAAAGCGCCAATAGCCTTTTTATTGGTAGTTGTATACTCGCCTGGAGCTAATTGAGCTTTACAGGAGATTATTAAAAAAGAAAAAAAAGATATGATAATGAAGTTTTTCATTGTAGTTTATTTTGGTTTCAATTATTGAGCCAGATTAAATTTATCCAAAACATACATTTGTATCCAAAAAGGAATCTTGCCAAAGTAAATTTTAAATGCTTCACCCTTATAGACTTCTAAAATTAATTGTTGCTTTTTGCCAGAATTATCGGTTCGCAGCTACAAGATGTACGGGATTAATGCACAAAACTGTCTTACCGCACAAACTTCATTAAATGTACTGAACTGAATGGCAAATGCAAAATATTTCGCGCGAAGCGCTCAATTAAAAAAGCATTTGCAACTTGCAGAAAGCCCGCATAGCTTGTTGCTGTTAGGCACAGGGCAAATTTCCTCTCGATTCAAATTTTATTTCGGTCGTAACACTTCGCTGTCCTGGTACACTGTCGTAAAGAGTAACGCTTTAAATTCTGCGGTTGTATGCCCTAATACGATAAGTTTTAATAAGTCATAAGCAATGTGTCGGTTTTATAAATAAATTTTTTCCATTCTGGACTTCCTGGGTGTAAATTTCCTGCATTTGTTAGATTATATGAAACAAAGTCAAATGCTTGCATAATTCCTCCCGTAGGTTGTGTATATGATGGAGGACCGTAAGTGATTTGTTTTAAATATTTGTTTCCAAATGCAATACTGTCAACACTTTTAACAATAAGTGGATACGACCAGTTTGGGGTAAAATCAGTAGTGTCGCCAATTACCAAATTAAAATTTAGCTTTAAATTTTCATAAATAGAATTATTATTTGTGTTTAAGTATGGAACAAATACTTTTCTATTGATAATATCTTGTCTGAACCATCCGTACCTTCGTGGTTGGGAATAGCTTGTGTCAAGAGTCGGTGAAATATACATAGTTGAAACTGTAATTTCCTTATAATTTTTAATTGAAAACGAGTCCGCATTTGGCCAATATATCGAACTATGGTCATATGTTTGGCTTATCATTGAAGTATCATTGCCAAGACGAAAGGTGTCTATACAATTAACTAAACCGTCTGGAGTATAAAAGTTAGATTTAATTATCCAGATAGCATTTTTTGTTGGATAAAAAATAAAGTCGGGGTCTGTATTGTTGACAGAGTTGTTTACCGGTGGAAAAGAAACAGGAGGGTCTTTTCTACATCCGCTTATAAGCCCAATAAGGATTATAAAAATTAAAGAGGTGCAATTTAGTTTCATATTATTCTTCAATTCCAAAAACACAATAGTAGAAAGGTACGAAATAATAATTCAAATTACTCTTAATGGAAATTATAATTGTCGAACGGAAAGTTGTAGTCCGTTCGTTTTCCTTGCCTTGTGCCTATCAAAAAGATAAGCCCTGTCAACTAATTTAATAGCTTCTGAAAGTTGGGGCAATGAAGCAATATAGCGGGAATATATTTTGTCAAATGTAACATCATGCCCACCTTTTATTACTCTGTTTTTTACTCTTGATTCATTAACATACGCACTATCAGTTGCAATAAAATAGAGA
>JAHEXZ010000133.1 GCA_023251835.1 Bacteroidota bacterium
AATTTGTGGTGGAAGTTCCTGTCCATCCACCAGGCAATGTCCATGTATAACTTGTTGCATCGCTCACAGTGGGAATAGAATAAGTGTTTGAACTTAAGGAACAAATTATTCCATTGCCACTGATAGTGCTTGGCGTTGCGGGAATTGCACAGTTGATACCATTAAATCGCAATACCGCAAAACCATAATTTGATCCACTAATCCATGTAAATCCTGCCAAAACTATTTTTCCATCTGCCTGTATAGCAACTCCATAACCTACATCCTCATAACTTCCGATAGAAGCGATCACCTTTCCATCATTACTGAAAGTGATATCTAAACTGCCATCACTATTATAACGTGTCACAGCAAAATCACTGTATGTCCCACTAGAGGAACTCCCTGCAGCAACAATTTTTCCATCGGGTTGTAGTGCGGCTGAAAAAGCATAGTCAGGCCCGCTTCCTATTGCAGTAGTTAGTTTTCCGTCTCCATCAAATGTATTATCTAAACTGCCATTGTTGTTATAGCGTGCTATTGCAAAGTTCCACTTTGTTCCAATAACTGCGGCTCCTGATACTACAATTTTCCCATCTGGTTGTATAACAACAGAATAAGCTTGCTCATCAGCACTTCCGAAGCTGGTCATTTGTATCCCGTCCCCATCAAAAGAATTATCTAAACTGCCGTTACTGTTATAGCGTACTATAGCAAAATCATCATTTGTTCCATTTTTGTAATATCCAACTACTACAATTTTTCCATCGGATTGCAGGGAAACCGATCTGCCATAGTCAGCATTACTTCCAATGTCAGTGGTCAATTTTCCATCCCCATCGAAAGTGTTATCCAAACTGCCATCACTGTTGTAACGGACCACTGCGATATCATTATTTATGCCATTGAAAGAATATCCCGTCACTATAATTTTTCCATCTGTCTGAATGGCAATAGAATAACCCCAATCATCACCATTGCCTATGGCCGTTGTTTGTTTTCCATCCACGTCAAATGTATTATCCAAACTACCATCACTGTTATACCTCACTACCGCAAAATCCTTATTTGCACCATTGTATGAATATCCGACAACTACAATTTTCCCATCTGTCTGTATGGCAATAGAGTAAGCTCTATCATCACCGTTGTTTCCTATTGTAGTTAGTTGTTTTCCATCTGTATCAAAAGTATTATCTAAACTGCCATTGCTGTTATAACGAGCAAGGGCAAAAGCACCATGTGAACCACTGTAATAATAGAACCCTGCCACTACAATTTTTCCATCGGTTTGAAGGGTAACCGAATTAGCGAGACCATAATTACTTCCGAAGCTGGTGGTTTGTTTTCCGCCTGTACCAAAGGTAATGTCTAATGAACCTGCTTGGGCTTTACAATTGTTTGGCAATAGCATAGAAGAAGCCAACAAGATAATTGCAACTAAGGGTGCCATTTTGTATTTCATTTGTTTGATTTTTTGTTTGTTAATTTAACTCTCCAAGTTCTGCTTCTCTTTACACAATGTTTTGCATGCTCAACACGACTATTTAACAGAAGTTTAGGAGTTAGCTTCAGAAAATAGTTGGCTTTATGGCCTTAAAATCAATTATAAAAATTATTTTCTATTGCTATATTTTAATTCTATTTTCTCTTTCGTTAGAGAAATTATATCTTTCATCCAATATCTGTGTGTTTTTTTTATATACCGATTGATAAGCATTTTTGCAATGAAATTTTTTTGTTCAAAATAATAAGTCCATTCTACAGCCGTTTTGCCGCTCCCGATATCAGTATAGGTGAATATACCTTGTGCTTTTTTAGCAACACGTTTCAGTGGTAGCGTAAAATTTGTGATCTGATATGCAAAAGAGGTTGGCGAAGAATATTGGATTAATGTTTCAATGGCCGTATCTCCGGTTGAGAAATAAACTATTCTGTAATCTCCAGCATTGGTCCAATCGCCTTGCATCATTTTAGTATGAGTAATCTTGGGTAAATCGTCATATCCTTTTACTACCATTTCCTCCAATGAGAGTGTTTGTGCCAGTTGCCAAATGTCTTCTATAGGCACATTAATGACCTCTTTAACTGTATGTTGTGCCCAGTTCTTATTTGGTTGGCCTGTATCTGTGGTTGGCAATAAAACAAGTGAAAGTATAATTTGAGTTGTTGTCATATATTATTTTTTATAAGTATTAGAGCATTTATTTAATGTATCCTTAAAAAAGAAATTATATTAATCTTACAGAACATTCGGATTCAATTTTTGTCAAAACCGTGACAAATATATTTTTGATGAAAGAAATAAAAGTTGAAGATTTATAACTGTATACTTTTAATTTATACTCGTTAATAAATTATTTATAGGCGTATTTTTTAAAAAAAAACAGGACAAGAAATGGGGTATTAAAAATGGGTGAGGGCTTTTGGTTGAATCTATCGATTTGCAGATTTGCTTTGTGCAGTTTTCGGAGAATCCTGTGTTTAGCTTTGCAGATAGGGGGAATACCGCATCATTTAAGAAACATTTGAAAAAGGTTTTAGATGTAAATAAAGTTACCCCCCCAAATAATAATGGTTTTAGATAATGTACGTTATCATCATGCAAAAAAATTACAGCGATGGTTAGAAAAACAAACAAAATTGGAATTTTTATTTTTACCTCCATATAGTCCAGACTTGAATGCAGTAGAGCGCGCTTGGTGGTATATGAGAAAAAAATTACTAACAACAGATACATAATGACACTTAAGGAAAGAAGAAAAGAATTTTGGAAAATGTTTTCGCATTTTCAAAAACCAAACGAAGAATTAAAAAATGTATGTGAAATTAATTATTAGACTCCTATGTACAATATTCATTCTTGGAATTTCCTCAGTTTTAACTTTCGACTTGTCATTTTGAACAATAAAGTTCATTTTCACAATTTCCTTAGAGCTGCCATAATAAACGAATATACCAACTGTTATTTGAATAAGAGCAATTGCTGTTAAAGGATAAGTTATTCCGTTAAAATAGGGCTGTTTTATTTTTATAAAAAAATAGGTAGCAAAAGCAATAGCAATTACGCCAACTAAAACAAAAAGCAAACTCTCTGATTTTTCTGCGTTGAAATATCTTTCTATCGGATTCATTGGTCTCATTCGTTAGTTGAAACTATGCGTGTTAGCCTTTAATTATGAGTTTGTTTGATACAATTACTTTATTGTTCTTGGATTTTTTTGTTGTTTGCTGCCCTGCCCCTTTTTATTTACAGTTTATCATCTATCCCCAACCATGATAAACTTGGAAACATGCTTTCTTGCTTTCCTTATTGTAAAATAGATATACTTTAGAAACTTTTAATTCTTTTTTCGCGGTTTCATCATTGACTTTTTCTTTATAAAAGAATATTTCAGAATTCTTTATATACTCAAGTCCTATGGAACTATGAACTTGAAAATCTGCATTAACAAGTGCATCCATATGAATTTCATGATAGTCTTTTTTTGTGACACTATCAAGTTGTAAGATGGTTATGATATGTTCTATTTGATTTTCTGAAGCATTAAATTCATGAAGAAAAATTCTATACGGGCTTACATTTTCAGTGTTGTTAACTGTTATCTCAAGTCGATGTTGGTTAAAAAAATTTTGAATATTTATTTGTTCGAGTTTTAAACTCAGGCGACTGTCTATGCAGTCCCTGCTGTCTTGTGTGGATTTATCATTATTAGTTTGTCCGCATTGAAAGAACAATAAAAGAAAAATATATAAAAGGCTTTTCATAAAATGTTTTGTCAGTCAGAAATAATATTGTTGGTTTGAGTTTTTGCAATTGTCAATATTAATTTTCGTTGCTACTTTCATGTAGTAAGTTTCGGAAGCACTTCCCCATTGCTTGTCGGCAACTCCGTTGCCATGCCATTTTATAATTAGAAATCGTTTATAATTTATGTTTTAAAACTACGTAACAGTTCGCACCCCTTCTATGTAGCGATGAATATTTCTTTTGTTGATACACTTATAAAATCTGAAACGTTTTGAATACTATCTGCTTAAAATTATTTTTTTTGTAAAAATGTTATTATCATTGGCGATTTGAAGGAAATAAACCCCATTTTTAAAATTCGAGCAATCAATTTGTATTTTGTTCGTTATGTTTCTTTGCATAAAAATGTTGTTCCCTGTGACAGTATAAATGGTTACTTCAAAAAATTGTTGTGGCATCTGAACCGTAAGTGTTTGTTGAGCCGGGTTGGGAAAAACAGAAATCGAAACTCTGTCTTCTTCTTTCGTATCTTTTGTCCCAACGGAAATAGAACAAAAACTCTGAAAAAAACTTCCAATTAGTGCGCTTGCATTTATATCCTGATTAGTATTTCCAAACACCTGTATTGGAGCAGCACCAGGCCAGGTATGACCTCCGTTTATTATTTTGTAAAAAGTCATTTCGCTTCCATTTACTCCCCCACCATAATAGTATTTTTCTACATTGCAACTATCCCCAAGGTTGGTATCTGAAATTGAAGTATTTATTGGCGTTGCAGAGCAGTTATTTGCGTTTACCCACCAAAGAATTGTTGTATCAACAGGGGGAATGCCGATGGTTCCGTTGTAATTAACAATATTGTCGCTCGTTCCGTGAAAGTGCATTACAGGCAATCCGTTTGTTATTGCACAATTGTTTTCCAATACTTGTTGCATATTGCCCGACACAACTGCAATAGCAGTTATGGGTTTAAGCAAATTACAGGCAAGATAATAAGTAAAAAAACCACCATTTGACATTCCCGTAATGAACAGACAAGAGTTACATGAATAATCTGTTTGGATAGTATCTATAAGATGTGAAATAAAATTAACAGCATCGGTACCACTGGTTCCATTGATTGGCCAGCTGCCCCCAACAGCATTAGGATATACTACAATAAAATTCTCTGTATCGGCAATAATATCAAATTGGGAGTACGCTTCCTGTTGTGCAGCACTTGAATTTAATCCATGTAGATTTATAACAAGGGGATATTGATTATTAGAATTATACCCTGTTGGCAGATGTACAATAAAAGTACGGTAAACTCCTTGTTCATAAATACTATCAAGTTGTGCAAAAGAAGAATACACTATTAGTTGTACAAGAAGTAGCACTAAGAAAGAGAGAAAGTTTTTTTTCATTTTCATAAAATTTGGATTCTATATGATTTTATATTGGTTCTTCGGAAAAATAGTGAAAAAATAATAATAATAAGTAATAATCTGGCAGAAAAAAATCTGCTTTTGGGAAACAAATTTATTATTATTATTATTGAAAATGCATTCAAATTGAATTCTCACTAAAATTCCAAAGAACCTATATTTCCTAATCATTAATTAATACTAATTTTTTATTAATAATCTCCCCGTCAGATCGAACCACTTTAACAATGTAAGTTCCAGACTTTTGTGCCGCCAAATTAATTGTATTCAGCGTTCCTACTTCGTTTTCATCAATAAGAGCGACCACTTCGCCAAGCAGATTATACACCTTAATAGTTACAAATTCTGTTTGCAAACTCTCAAGCTCCACCGTAACCGTACCATTGCTGGGATTTGGATAAATTTTGACCGGCATCGTTCTTTCTTCTTTGTCATTAATACTCATTTCCTGATTTTGATCTGAGCCTTCGACAATAGGTTTTTCATTGGCAAGCATTGATTTTGAACAGACCGTAGTGACGATTCCCATATTTGAATTTAAACTGATGCCACAACTATTACCTACACGTACCCGGTACAAATAAGTTGTATTTGCAGTTAGGCCAGTTACATTATAATTAACTACATTTCCTACATTCAAATTGTTATAACCGGTAACAAATGTGCTGAATGTCGAACTTGTAGATACATCTAAATAATAAGCTATAGCGCCTGTAACTATCGTCCAATCCGCTTGGAATGAGATACAGGTACTGTTGAAAGAAAAGAATACAAAGGGAGGAGGAGCAACAGCAAGGGAAGCTATCGTATTTGAATTTAAACTGCTGCCACAACCATTACCTGCACGTACACGGTAATAATAAGTAATGTTCGGATTTAATGCAGATAGATTAAAACTAACTACATTTCCTACATTCAAATTGTTATAACCGGTAACAAATATGTTGAATGTTGAACTAGTAGATACATCTAAATAGTAGGTAAATGCGCCTGCAACCCCCCCCCAATTCGCATTCATTGAGATGCAGGTACGGTTGGTAGCAGGGCTTGCGGTGGGAGCAATGGGAGTAGCAGGAGGGATAGTTATAGTGTTTGAATTTAAACTGCTGCGGCAATCATTGCTCGCACGTATCCGATAATAATAAGTGATGTTTGGAGTTAATCCTAAACCATAACTAACTGTATTTCCTACATTCAAATTGTCATAACCGATAACAAATGTGCTGAATGTCACACTGGTAGAGACATCTATATAATAAGTTGTAGCGCCTGCAACTGTGTTCCAATTCGCTTTTTTGGAGATACAGGTAAGGCTGGTGGCAGGGCTTGCAGTGGGGGCATTAGGAACAGGGGGATTGACAGTTACCGAATTGGAAAAAACACTGGTATTGTTACCGGCTTTTGCACGTACCCTGTAATAAAAAACCGCACTACCTGGTAATCCGGAAACATTATAGGTGGTTGCGTTGCCTACATCCAAGTGGTAATAACCGGGTAACAATGTGCTGAATGTACCATCAGTAGAAACATCTAAATGGTAGGCAAACGCACCTGAAACCGCACTCCAATTTGCAGTCATGGAATGGCAGGCAACATTGGTGGCGGGTGCTGCAATTGGAGCAGCAAGAACAGGAACTAATGCTGTCTGCACAAATGCTCCCTGGCTCAAGTTGTAATAGGAGCCACTGTTGGAAGTTTCAAGTTTAAGAGCTCTCACCAGATAATAATTTGTGCCGTTTGATGGGAATGAATCTACATAGTTTGTTCCTGTTATAATGCCATTGTTTATTCGGTTGTATATTCCGGCAACAGTATCCTTACGATATATGCAATACCCTAAAACGTTATCGACAGAGGCTGTCCAATTCAAATTTATTAGAGAAAGGTTAGGATTGGTGGCGGTAACCACATTCATAGGGGGAGCAAGAGTATGCATTCTTAATGTAGGATCGCCCATTAAGGCTATATGTACCCCTTGTTGTTGAGAACTATATATATATGTGGAAGAATTGCGCATGGTAACTAAAGCGGAATAACCAATATTGTCGCCTAAAGCCATGTGATGATATAAAGAATAGGGGCGGCCAGACCAGGAACAGGTCAATCCCCAACCTGCGGAAGCTAAAGGTGCCCTAAGGAAGCTTCCCTCCGCATCCCAATCGCCAAAATAACTGCCCAAGAGCATGGTGAAAACAGATTTTGGCGAAGTGCTCACAAAATCAGAATTGCTACCAACACCTGCACACGAAGTATAAGTGCCCCCCCCACAACCGTAAGACCAAAGGTAACTTTGAGTTGCCATATCTGTAAAATAATCACCAGCCTGCACATCTGAAGGAGGAAACATCGCTGTAAAGTTTCTCCATCCACTACTTGCAAATGCTCCTCCTGAATAACCAAAATTATCGTCTATCAATGCACGTCTTTGAGCATTAAATACTTTGTGTCTATAATTATGGTCTTTGTTTAAGTATTGTCGTAACAACTGCTCTTCGGTGAGAGAAAACGAAGTTCCCATATTCGAAAGATCAACCCTTCCTATTTGAAGTTCTATTAGGCCAGGAAAAGGGTTATAACTTTGATCAAATTTTCCATCACCTATAGTATTTTGATTTTGTGTTCTTGCAGCAGAAACATTATTAACCTGAGTATCTGTCCAAATACCCGTCATATCGGCATAATAACTATCTGCTGGCCATGCTCCCTTGTGATCGGGTTGGTGGCCATCCGGACTAAAATTACCAGAATAAGGCACAGGAATATGGCCAAATAAAAACACGGCTTTTACATTTTGAGGATCTGCATTATAATCTGCCATTATCATCGCTTTAATATTAGGAGGTGAATCTGTTCTTGAAACACCATGTCTTATAACCTGCCAACCATCGCCAATCATATCCGATTCCAAACGCTTGAGCTCTGTAGCTAACGAATTTGTAAAAGAATTATCAACCAAAAAAATTATTTTACCCCTGTTGTCAACCTGCGGAAATTTAATACCTGCATAAATGTATGTATTTGCCTGGACGGCTCCATTGCTATATATTCTATATTCATAGTCCTTTCCAAGAACTACTGTATTGTCAGTATAAGTGGTTGCGGTTCCTGGCAAAGTTGCCAAAGGATTGCCCCAACTGCTGGATAGTTTAGCTTTTCTATATATATAAATACCTGTTGACCCCGTTATTGGGAGCCAGCTGAATGTAATAGAAGTCGGATTGCTTTGGATTGATGTAGTGATTTGAATAGTAGCATCAACACAATTTTGTGCGAAAGAGCTTCCTATATTGATTATGTTTAACAAAATCAATAAAAATGTTAAGTAATTTTTTTTCATGTTTTTACGTTTTTAGAAATGGGTTTATAGTTCTTTACGCGTAACTGTTTTTGTGTAAAAAGGAATAAAAAAAAGTATTTTGAATTTAAATTATATGAAATAGGCTGTAAAAAATAATTCCTAAAATTGCTAACACTAACAAAATGGATCTGATTCTGATATTTTCCTGGTGGTAATTATTACCGAACCAAGTTGCTTTTTTTCTGTCCATGGCTTCCTGTTTTACGCGTTTGAGCCACCCAAATTAAAATCGACCTCAAAATAATTTAGTAATTTTTTTTGCTCATCCGTTTTTGCATAAATAATAGAGGTTTGCTTTCGGGATATTGGGAGT
>JAHEXZ010000134.1 GCA_023251835.1 Bacteroidota bacterium
TATTCAGCCGAAGTATAATTTATTTTCAAACAATCAGGCTGAAGTTTACGAATATTGTTTATTTTTATTCCCTGTAATACTATTACTTAGGTTAAATTATGGAAAAAATGTTACCTTCTCCAAAGAATTTTCTTTGTATTGCCAATACATTTATCTTCCTGCTTTTATTCAATACATCCTCTTTTTCACAAGTACCGGAAGGGATTAATTATCAGGCTGTAGCACGCGATATGGCCGGTATACCTATGGATTCTGTCCGTTTAAATATATACATTGCCATTTCTAATAGTGTTTCCCCACCGTATGATTATGAAGAGATACATTCTGATATTTTAACAAACAGATATGGCTTATTTAATTTAATAATCGGTCAAGGTTTATCCACCAGTAGCTTCTCATCAATCAACTGGGGTAGCGGAAATAAATATATAGGAATAGCAATAGATACATTTCCAGAAATGAACTTTACGCCCATAGGCCTTCCCCGTCTGTTAATGAGCGTTCCTTACGCATTGTATGCAAAAGAAGCCTTGTCTGCCCAAAATTCGGTCAATTCATGGAAATTGAATGGCAACCAGGCTGCTGATACTACGTTTATTGGAACCATAAACAACAAACCTTTTGTAATTAAAACCAATAACACAACACGTATGTTTGTTGATTCTATTGGTAATGTTGGAGTAGGAACAACTGCTCCGGCTGCTAAATTAGATGTTGTGGGGCAAATTAAAATAACAGATGGAACACAAGGTGATGGTAAAATTTTAACTTCTAATGCCAACGGTCTTGGTTCCTGGGTTGCTTATACCAATACGGACACAGGCACAGTAACTTCCTTCAGTGCCGATAGCCTGTTACCTTTGTTTACTACCACTATAACAAATGACTCAACCACACCTCATTTATCATTTTCTCTTTCAGATGCCAATCCCTATACTATATTTGGAAATAACAGCAATACAAGTGCTACTCCTGCTTATTTTAACCCTGTATTGGCTTCTCCGTTATTTCAAAACCAGGGCGATTCTGCTTCAGTATTGCATGGTAATAGCAATGGAAGCCCTTCCTGGGGAAAAATTAAAACTAACGACATAGCAGACAGCGCTATTGATCTGAGTAGTACAATAGTTACCGGTACGCTCCCTGTTATTAACGGAGGAACAGGAACAGATTCAGTTGGTGCTGCGGGTTCTATAGTATATTCTGATGGTGCCGCCTACGGATTTTCCCCTGCCGGAACCTCCGGCCAGATACTTGAATTATCAGGAACCGGAACACCCGTATGGACAAAAAGAGTGCTTACCATTAACGGTACAGCCCCCGTTTCAGCTATAACAACGGATACTACAACGTATACTATTTCTATAGACAGTAACACCGCGTTAGTTGCTGGTGTTGTTGCGGCAGGAGGAACAAATTATAACAAAGTATGGAAAACGGATGTCAACGGTAATCCCGGCTGGAGAAACGATTCTTCAGGCATTGCTTTTACTGCAGGTACAGGATTGTCATTGTCCGGAGATACATTAAATAGCGTTTGGACAAGCAGTGGCAATAATATTTATAAGAATAATACAGGGAATATAGGTATTGGAACCACAACACCATCATCCCCTTTAACCATACAAACAATAATTGGAAAAGAAATAGAATTTACTTCAACAGGAAGTAATGCAGATATATATGCCAATGCTCAGCTTAATATAGGCTCATCTTCATTTATTAATTTATCAGCGGGTGGCTTAGGACTTTCTATAGATAATTTGAGCAATGTAGGTATTGGAACTATAAGCCCTGGCAATAAGCTACAGGTTGCGGTTCTATCAGGCACTGCAAATGTAAATGAAGGAGTAAGGTTTAATGCCGGCACCTATGGTATAAATATAGGAGGGTATGATTTAGGGCTGTATGGCTGGATACAGGCGCTTACCGCATCAGGCACCATCGCTAAAATGTTACTTAATCCGAATGGTGGTAATGTTGGGATTGGTACTACAGCACCAGGTTCTTTGCTTCATGTGGCAGGGGCAATACAAACAGGAGTTGGAAGTTCTACTAACGGTGCATTAGTATTTAATAATACTTCAAATTCAAATACTGTTACAATTCAAAGTGGTAATACATCACCATCACCTTATACTTTAACTTTGCCAACAGCATTGGGTGCCAATAATTCTGTTTTATATCATACAAGTTCAGGAAACTTAGGATGGGCATCTTCTGTAAGTGCTTTTGGTGGGTGGGCAACTACTGGTAATTCTGCAATAGCTTCAGATTTTATTGGCACTACCAATGCTGTTGCTTTTGTAACAAAAACTAGTAATGTTGAACGTATGAGAGTTACTTCCGCAGGTAATGTGGGTATTGGAACGGCTACTCCGGCATCTAAACTAACCATAAATGATACATCAAACTCTTTGTCTGATACCGATTTTATGGGGGCACTTGATAAAGCCGGTATACAAATTAGTACAACACTTAATAATGGTGGCAGATACAACCCGGGTATATTCTGGCAAACCTCAAACGATCAGCCAACAAAACCAAAAGCAGGCATTTGGACGTATATGAGTGGTTCCGGGTCAAAAATTTATATGGGAACCTCCAATACTTATTCAAATGGAATAACAAATAGAAATTTTGTTTTGGACCAAAATGGTAATGTAGGTATTGGTACTAATTCACCCACACAAAAACTTGTTGTAGGAGATATTACAGGGCAAAATACTTTAAGAGTGAATGGTTTGACTTCAGCTAATATGGCTCCTGCTTTATCGTTATTTAGAGGTGGCAATCGGGAAAGCGTGATTGCCCAAACGCTGAGTGGATTAGTCTTTGCTAATACCTCTGGTGTTGCTAACTATAATGATGCAACGTTAGATGCTGCAGCAAATATGATTATCCGATCAAATGGCAATGTAGGGATTGGAACTACTACACCAAATATAAATGGCTATGGAAATACAGGAGGTTTGCTTACTATTCAGAATATTTCAGGAACAAACTTACATGGAGTACTGGAGCTTTCTAACCGCACCGATGCAGATTCGCAACCCATAGGTGATATAGCATTTTCGGCTTCCAGCCAAACATCAGCAGTTAATAAAAGAAGCGCATTGATACGAGGTGTTTTATCAGGAATAGACGGGAATGCTAATAATCGTGGTTCTGCTTTGTTGTTTTACACTCGTGCAGATGGTGGAGCCAATGATGTTGCTGAACGTATGCGTATTGATAATAATGGTAATGTGGGGATTGGGACTACAACACCTTCAACTTACTCAAGACTTGCTATTAAAGATGGACATTTGCAGAGTCAGCAGACTGTGGGAAGCGAACCAACAGTGACTGGTGTTACTAATTATGTTATTGGTTCACAAAGTCTCTCAAATGCTACAGATGTAGCGGGGAATATTTCTATTGCACCTACTTTTTCCGATGGAAGCGTAACAGTTACTTTTAATAAAAGCTATTCGGTTGCCCCTATAGTTATCCTTACTCCTACAAATGTAGCTTCTGTTAATGACAAGGTCTGGATAACAACTACTACCAATGGTTTTACAGTCAATATTATTAAAGTAACTATTGACGTAACTCCTCACACCTACAGCTACCATGTAATCGAAACGCAATAAGAAGAGGGGGCTGTGTAATAAACCTCACCCCCCCCGTTCAGCGTAGCGTGTAAAAAAAAGAAAGTTAAGCGTAGCGTCCCGCTACGCTTTTATTCACCGGCATCTTGCCCCCGTTCAGCGTAGCGTGTAAAAAAAAGAAAGTTAAGCGTAGCGTCCCGCCCCCGTTCAGCGTAGCGTGTAAAAAAAAGAAAGTTAAGCGTAGCGTCCCGCTACGCTTTTATTCACCGGCATCTTGCCGAAATATGCTAAATAGAATCAATACTTGTATCTTTGAAATAAAAAGCCAACAGGTTATACATACAAATAGGCTGGAAGCCTTGTTAAAAAGAACGTAGCGAGACGCTACGCTCAACAGGGGGTAGTTTCTTTTGTAAGAACGGGAAGTGATTTAATCGATGGACTATTAACATCGCAATCGGTTAATTACTTAGAGGGGTATATACTTGTGAGTGATGGTTCTTCAGCATGGCACATAATGGCAAAAAAATAAGTATCCCCCGTTCAGCGTAGCGTGTAAAAAAAAGAAAGTTAAGCGTAGCGTCCCGCTACGCTTTTATTCACCGGCATCTTGCCGAAATATGCTAAATAGAATCAATACTTGTATCTTTGAAATAAAAAGCCAACAGGTTATACATACAAATAGGCTGGAAGCCTTGTTAAAAAGAACGTAGCGAGACGCTACGCTCAACAGGGGGCATTGAGAGTATAAACGAAGCCAATCCTGTCATTTGTTTCGGTCACAAATTCATTCAGAAATTTGGACAACTGAAACATTTGTAATAACTTTGTAATTACAATTATACTAACTATGGACATATCATTAATACCAATAGGTAATTCTAAAGGCATCCGACTTTCGAAGACACTGATTGAAAAGTACAATTTTCAGGACACTATTGAATTGATTCTTGAAAAGGGTTACATCATTTTAAAGCCTAAGACAAAAGCTCGAAAGGGATGGGAAAAAGAATTTAAGAAAATGCACGAGAATGGTGACGACCAGTTGCTCGTATCAGGTGTGTTTAAAGACGGAAATTTCGAAGAATGGAATTAAGGCAGTATCAAATTGTCCTGGTTAATCTTGACCCGACAATTGGAAGTGAAATGAAAAAAACTCACCCTTGCGTAATCATTTCGCCTGACGAAATGAATAAATATTTGCAGACAATTGTTATTGCTCCAATGACAAGTAGTTCCAAGCATTATCCAACTCGTGTTCCTGTTAAGCACAGAAAGACCAAAGGGTGGATTGTTCTTGACCAAATTAGAACCATCGACAGACAGCGCATTGCAAAAATTCTTGGTGACTTGACAGAAAAAGAAACCTATGACGTTAAGACTGTTATTCACGAAACATACGTGGCATAACTAGTGTAACTTATTTGAAAGACGTTTAGGGCAATTAGAACCGATGGAAATAGTTAAGCATCAAAAAAAGTAATTTCAAATTTGTAGCTGTGTATAGCATTTATATATATATTTGGTATAAAGCGTTTAAACACTGAATAGCAAAATAAAAACTCCCTTTAATGCATTTTATAAGCAAGTTATTTGCTCTTTTGTTTTTATTGCTTAGCTGCTCCGTTTTCTCTCAAATGCCTCCCCCTCAAAGTAATCCTTTAGCTGACGAGGTTTTTTCTATCTGTGATAAAGTACAATCCGAAGGCCGCATAGCTGGTAACCTTCCCGAAGATGACAATGCCTCATTGCCAATGGGCATCGCAAAAACCATTGCAGGGACTCAATATGTAATTGCAATTGATAGCGCACGTTTTTTTCCTAATAAAGCCTTGTGCAGCGCTTTTATGGCTGTAGATTTACCGGGTGCTATGGATAGAATAGCCTTTGCCGCTAAAAACATTGCCATTAATCCAAAAGGTGTGATGTCTTCTGCAAACTCCAGGCTGATGCTTGTTTCGGAACATCATATAAAAATAAGCCAGAAGGTGATGCTCATTTTAAAAAATGATGGCACCAATTATATTGAATGGGATTGCAATGGCTTTAAAACGATTAATTTAAAAGGATATTTTGAGTTTTCGAATACCATTCTGATACCCGATTCTTCTGCTTCAACACCCAACGGAAAAGTAATTGCCTCCTTTGAAATCCATACCAACGATATCCATAGTTTTATTACCCAGGTGAGCATTACACCGTTTACATTAAAGAGTATTAAAGATGTTAGTTTTACAGTGCTGGATGCCACTGTTGATTTAAGTGAGTTGGCAAATGCACCGGGCATGGTGTTTCCTGCAGGTTACCAGCAAAGCTCACCGGATGTTAATCAATGGCAGGGCTTTTATTTAAAACAGTTTACAGTTAAGCTACCCAAAGAGTTGTCGAAAAAGAACCAGGGCCGCACAACAATTTCCGCCAGTAATTTAGTGATTGATAATTCAGGCATTTCAGGATTGTTCAGTGCTACTAATGTGCTTGCGCTGGGAAATTCGGATATGGACAGCTGGCAATTTACAGTTGACCAGCTAAGTGTAAATATTGCTCAAAACCATCTGAATGGAGGCAGTATTGGTGGATTATTGAAATTACCGCTTTTTGAAAACAATGCATTGGTATATAATGCCAGTTTCCAGGAAGATACTGTAACCAGGGAATTGAACTACCAGTTCATTGCAAATGCACAAAACAATATGCAGGCACCTGTATTTTCAGCAACAATAGATATCTATCCATCTTCACAGATAATTGTAAACAAAACCAACGGAAAATTTTTTCCGAAAGCTGATCTGACTGGCCAGATAAAATTAAATTCAAATGCTGCCAATACAGGTAAACTGGATTTTCAGAATGTAGTGATAACAACAGTAGCCCCTTATATACAATCAGGGACTTTCGGATTTACATCAGCACAACCCGGCCAAAATAAGGTTGGGCAGTTTCCTATTACCATCAACCAGATACAGGTGGTTATTAATTCAACAAGTCCGAATATTTATTTCCAGGTGGGACTGAATTTTATGAGCTCTTCAGACCAGGGATTTTCAGCAGCAGCAGGGTTTCGTGTACTAACAAAATTTATCCAGGGCGGCCAGCACCCTGCCTGGAAATTTGACCGCGTGCGAATTGAGGATATACAGCTTGATATACAAACACAGGCATTCACTCTTGAAGGATATGTTATTTTCAGGGAAAATGATCCTGTTTATGGCAATGGTTTTGCCGGAGGAATTGGCTTAGGCATACCAAGCATAAATTTAGATGTAGATATCAACGTTATCTTTGGTGCTGTAAACGGATACAAATATTTTTATGTAGATGGTATGGTGGCTTTACCAACACCAATTGTTATTTCAACAGGTGTGGCACTGTATCGTTTTATGGGAGGACTGTATTATCACATGAGTCAGCCCGAAGGGAGTGCCGGAAAGCTGTATACATCGGCATTTACATCATCAGAGCCCCCTAACTATGTTCCCAACCCAAATATAGGACTTGGTTTTAAAGCGGGTGTAACAATTGGTATGACAGGAAAAGAAGATGCTTTTAATGCTGATGTAGCTCTGGAAGTACAGTTCAACAGCAGTTCCAATGGTGGTGGCTTAAGCCTGATAAAGTTTACAGGCGATTGCTTTTTGATGACTTCAATAGAAGACCGGAAAGGCAAAACATATATGGAAGTTCCTGTAGGCGCTTTTGCTTACATCGGATATGATTTTAACGCACATGAGTTTCATGCCATTTTAAATATAAGCGTGAATTACAATGGTATTGATGGTTTTGCCCCAAGCGTATTTCATGTTGATCAGCAGCATTGGTACGTTTATGTGGGTTGTCCTTCAAATAAAGCAACAATTACACTTCAAAATTTTGGTATAACAGCAAGCTCTTATTTTATGGTGGGGAACCAGATAGAAGCCGCACCAGCTTTGCCTGCGCAAATAGCAAATGCATTTACAATTGCTGATAACCGCAACACTTCCGCTCTTGAAAGTGCACAAGGTTTCGCATTTGGGCTCTTATTAGGCATAAGCGATCACAAAGAATTTGGTTTTTCTTTTTTTAATGTATATGCGGATTATACTTTTCTTGGTGGTTTCGATGTAATGATAAGTAAGTACCCTGCTTCTTACTTGTGCCCGAATACAGGAGAAACCCCGGGGTTCAAAGGATGGTTTGGAACAGGCAGCGTTTATGCGTACCTGGATGCCAGCGTGGGTATAAGAGGATCTGTAGATGTTACAGCATTAGGCATTACGGTGAGCAAAGATTTTGATTGTCATGTTTTTTCCTCTTCAGCAGCAGCATTGCTTTATGGGGAGTTTGTGAATCCGTGTTATGTTAAAGGACAATTGCATTGTACATACGATATATTGGCTGGATTGGTAAGCGGCAGTTTCGACATGGACTTCGCAAAAGGAACACGCTGCAGCGGGTAATAAAATGAAAAATACACTAACACTAACCGCATTGCTGGCTTCATTTATTTTAATAAGTGCGCTGCGATCCAATGCACAAAATTTTATTGCGGCCAAAGCATTTGTAAAAGACAATAATGTATACTTGCGTTGTGTACCCAATAATAATACGACTCTCAGCGATTTAAAAGAAAAAGGAATTAGTATAAAAAGAATAGCATGGGAACAAAATACACTACCAGATACAGCTGATTTTAAACAGGCAACGGTCGTTTTTTCTATCAAAGCCCTTACATCAAGTGACACAAGCTGGAGTGAGCGCTTCAAAAAAAATGAGGAGGCGGGGTTTGTCTATAATCTATTGTTTAAACCCACGAATAACAACGTTGCCGATATTGATGTGGTATTCGGTATGGCCATGCTTTCCTGCAACTTTGATGTGCAGCTTTCAAAAACTGCAGGTTTATTTTATGCCGATGAAAATATACCTAAAGGTATATATGCTTATTTAATCCAAGCTGCTGATAACAAATACGCTTCTAAAATTAAACCGGCTATACTACTTGTAAACACAGGTATTAACAGCCAGTTAAAAAAAATTGACTCACTTAAAATTGAAGCGAAACATAAAAAAGTAAACTTATTCTGGAATGAAGCAGAATTAAAAAATGATTATGCCGGTTATTTTATTGAACGGTCAGAAGATGGAAAAAACTTTATACAGCTCAATAAGAAACCACACATACA
>JAHEXZ010000077.1 GCA_023251835.1 Bacteroidota bacterium
AAAGATTGGCAAAAAAATACAACCTGCAAGTTATTGAAAAACAACAAGCTGCATAGTGTGTCATTAGCAGCTTGTCGAAATATGTGCGTGGATTGAGGAAGTTATTTTGAAAACTTTACTAAACTACGAGGAGACGTATTTTTAAGTTTACTACAAAGTTTTTTCTGACTATAAAATTTTAAAGAATCCTCCCAAATTGCTGTAATGACATACTAAAGCTGTATAAAATTTCTATACAAATCGTACTTTTAATTTTTGTTTTACAATTTTTGTAAGTTTCGTTTCAGTATAATAACCAATTGCAAAAGAAATAATATTTGAGATAAAAAAACCTATTAAAAATAAAGAATACAGGCTTACATTATACTTAAAATGGACAATAATAAAATCATAAATGCTGAAGTGAATTAAGTATAAAGTATAAGAATAATTTGCTACAAGCCTTATTATTGTTGATGCTTGTTTATTTACTTGAAGTGTTGAACAAAGTTCCATTCCGATCAATAAAGAGCCTGCAAGAAGAAAAGCAAATATCGGGTCGTATGCTTCCATTGTCATACTAACTCTCAAGCCTGCTATTAATAATAATGCAATAAACAATCCTAGTTTCATCAACTTTGATAGTTGAACTGTTTTGTATTTATCATATACAATTCCTATCAATACGCCAAAAAGCCAAAAAAGAGTCAATCCATGTCCTCGCCCGGTAAATAAATTATAAGCAGGAACAATGCATAGAAAAACAAAGCACATCATTGTAAATATGGATGGTTTTTTTTTGAGAATTTTTATCATTAGAACTCCAAACCAAAGATAGATCCACCATTCAATGGCCAATGTCCATAATGGCCTGGCAGAGCCGAATGAAGTTATTTTAAGATGTAGATACTTTAAAAATGGAAAATCCTGAAACATGAAAAGATTGCCTATGAATGTTTTATAATCAAATGCATCTGAATAATTATATGTTGCAGGAGATAGCCTTATATTCACAAAATCGATAGCAAAAATAAGAAGCAGGGCAGGAATAAATGCGGAATATATCCTGGAAAAGCGATCAATAAAATAGGAAGTGAATGAATAATTAATATCGGTAGAAAGTTTATAAAAAATAGAATTACTGATCAGGTAACCCGATAAAATAAAAAAAATCACTACTGCTATATTTTGCATCCATGGAAAGTGCGGAGGATGAAGAAACATGGCGATTGAACAAAAGCTAATGCCATGTCCTACAACTACAAGCTGGACAGAAATTGCTCTTATCAAATCTAAGAATAACGAACTTCCTTCGGTTAATTGTTTTGATTTTACTTCCATTTTTATTGCATCGGACTTATAATTTAAATAGCAGTCCAGCCACCATCAATAATTAAATTATGGCCTGTTATATAAGAAGAAGCATCTGATAATAAATAAACGACTCCGGGTGCAATATCTTGCGGAGTCCCCATTCTTTTAAGCGGCACTTTTTTGTTATAATTATTTAAAAATGATTCGGGTTGATTATCAAAAATTCCACCCGGAGATACTGTGTTTACCCTGATTCCTGATTTGCCGTAATAGGATGCAAGGTATTGGCCTAAATTTATTAAACCGCCTTTAATGGCAGAATAAGCTGCAGGCATTGTCATGGGTGTACCTTCATAAATAGTAAAATCAGGTCCCACAATTCCATATATTGATGATATATTTATCAAACTGCCTTTTTTATTTGGCAGCATCGCATCTATTGCCATCTTGGAGCATACAAAATATCCATTCAGATGCATATCCACATTCTTCCGCCATGAATCAAATGAAATAGTATCAATCTTTGTTCCCCAGTCGGCTGTTCTGGGATAGGCACTGTTAATCCATCCATCTATCCTTCCAAACTTTTTTATTACCGAATCAATTAAAAATTTAATAGAACCTTCATCAGTAATATCGCATCTCCAGGCATGTTTTTCTATATCCGGTTGCTGATTGATATCGGCATTGATTGCTATTGCACCGTTTTCTCTTATCTGCTTTATAAATTCTTTTCCCAACATGCCATCGCCCCCAACCACTACAATAATCTTATCTTTTAAATGTATCATGACAATGCAATTTTTAAAGTTTCTACTGATTCGGCTAATGAGTTAAAAAGTGTAGTATTTGTTGATACGGTATCACAAAAGTAAGCCATCTGTGCTGTATACGTATCCAAAACAGTTTGTTCTGAATGGAATACGGTAGACTGGTTCTTAATATCATAAATCGTATTCGTGACAAGGTCAGTATTCCAGGTTGTATCATCAAACACAATCTCACAACATCTTTTTGTATCATGTCTGTAATAATTCAATACAATATTTACAACAAAATTCGGGTAAACAAGTACATAATTGGCATAGTCAACAGCATCTATGCCTAATTTAGATTTATTGCGTAAAACAGACCGAACATTAAGCGGTTTGCCAAAAATCCACAAAACATAATCAAGCTCATGGATAAGGTCAAGATGAACACCGCCACCCATAGCTGCCTGAGCACTGTAATTGTTTTTGTACTTTATATTCGGCCTCCAATCCGGCAAATATGAACCACAATAAACGTTTACTTCCTGCACCTTAGAAACATCAACATTCTTTTCCAAATATACAAGGCAGTCTAAAAACCGCAAATTAAAAGCAGTATACGTAATAATATTATTCTTTTTTATTAAAGCCAAACAACTATCTACCGGTTTTAATTCATGAAATGGGGGCTTCTCAATGAACAGCGGCTTTTTTAAATGAGCTACCTGTTTAATTGCGTCTGCATGAAAAGCAGTAGGATTTGCTATGATAACAAAATCAATTTCAGGACATTCGGTTATTGAAACTATGTTGGTAACACCTTCAACATTTTCGGAAGAACGGCCAGAACGAAGGGCAAAGAAACAAACGCTCGCATTTATTTTTCTTAAAGCATTGATATGCTTTTTAGCAATAGAGCCAAGACCGATTATCAGAACATTCATAATTCAAAATTCAACTTTTTATTTTTCAATAAGAACTCTAAAAATTCAAAATCTATCGGTTCATCTAAATCAAAGCAAATATGAGGTGTATCATAAATTAGGCTTTTAGGTGTAATGGGTGCTGCATAAGTATCAAAGAAACTTCTTCTGAAAAAATAAAATGAAGCATTCAGATCATATACCTTTGGGGCCGACTGACGTGTTTTAAAATTGCCGTTTTTAACAAGGTTATAAAAACCATCAGGTTGCTCTTCCACCATATTAAAGTAGGGATTTCGGTGGGCTTTATTTACTGAAAATAAATTAACAGCTTCTTTCTTTTCGATTAACAATGCCAAAGCAGATTGCAAATCATTAACCGTACGCAATGGAGAAGTAATATCCATATCAAGCACAAAATCATAAGTAGTATTATTTAAGGTTTCATAATACTCCATCACATGCTTGATAACCGGCAATTTGCCTGCCTGATCCGTAGCCATCTCGTCCGGACGAACATAATCTGTTCTTAGCCCAAATAACTCAGCCGTTTTTTTTATCTCTTCAGAATCTGTAGAAAGAGCAATTTGTGCATCATGTAATTTTGCAAATATAGTTGCAGTTTCTATTGTATAACCAATCAAAGGTTTCCCATTCATTAACCTGGTGTTCTTGCCAGGAATACCTTTTGAACCACCTCTTCCACATATCGTTATAAGTATTTTATGCATAAAGTTTTTGATAAAAATTTAAAGTTTTATTCGTTTGAAGGCATCAATAAATGATACTTCACTGGCATTGTATATAGTACGCTTCCTGCTTTCAGCGTATTCGTTTATCAGTATATAACTGTAAAATGTACGGCTCCAGATATCAAAAAATTCATGAGCCTTTTGAATACCTCTCTCAGGAATACCGCTCTTATAGAAGGGAACATACTTTATTTCGATCTCATTTTCATAAAAGTGAGGCACCTTACTGTGAAGAATGTTATCCTCACTCATATACAAATTCTCATGCCACAAGTGATCTGCACCTACAAGAAACACTTCTTTAAAGCCCATGTTAACGGCCAGAAACAATGCAGGAGCCATTACACTTAAACTTTGTGGCATCGCCAGATTTTTTTTATAAAACCAATGTGCAACACCTTTAAACCCCTTGAATACCGTATAATTATAAGGTTTTAGCTCTATATTTGAATTTCTTTTTTGCAGGTCAGTAAAAACTTTTTGATTTAATGCATATTGAGGAATAAATAAGTACAATTTCCAACAGGTTTTTTCTGTCAGATTTTTGAACGTGCTTATAGTTACCTCATTTTCTCTTTCCCAAAAAAATGGATCGAGAATAACATAATAAGTAGGCTTAAGTTCCTGAAACTCTGATGATATAGCAAACGAGTTCACACAAACGAGAGGAGTATTTTTAAATACTTCCGGATGCTTTTGCAGTGATAACTTTAATGAAGGCCCTGTAGCCAATACAATACACCGGTCTCCACCTACTTTAGGAAAACGAATACCAAATTTCGACTGAACCGAAATCTTTAATACCGAAATTACCGTATTAATACAGTTGGTTACTACAGATGCAAAACGTTTATATGTGATTTGAGACATTCAAAAAGGTATGTTACAAATGTAAGATTTGTGGCAAACCTTGTTTTAAGCCATCACTTTCTTTGCAAGTTTTGCTTTCAAATTAGTATCCAGCACTGATAAGAAATCTTCTGTATTCAGGTAATGCTCTCCTAATGTAACTTTATTACCATAGATACAAACAGCTAAATCTTTAGTCATTTTACCTGACTCAACGGTTTCAACACATACTTGTTCTAATGCATGGGCAAAATTGATTAATTCCCGGTTATTGTCTAATTTGCCGCGGAATTCAAGGCCACGTGTCCAGGCAAAGATAGAAGCGATAGGGTTAGTTGACGTAGGTTTACCAGCCTGGTGATCACGGTAGTGACGTGTTACCGTACCATGTGCTGCTTCCGCTTCCATTGTTTTGCCATCAGGAGTAACTAATACAGAAGTCATCAAGCCCAATGAACCAAAGCCTTGTGCAACAGTATCGGATTGTACATCCCCATCATAATTTTTACAAGCCCATACAAAATTTCCGTTCCATTTTAATGCAGAAGCAACCATATCATCAATCAGGCGATGTTCGTATACAATACCAACAGCTTCAAATTTTGTTTTGAATTCCTTTTGGTAAATCTCTTCAAAAATATCTTTGAAACGGCCATCGTATTTTTTTAGAATGGTATTTTTTGTAGAAAGGTATAATGGCCATTTCTTTTGTAATGCTGTATTAAAGCAGGAGTATGCAAATCCCCGGATAGACTCATCCGTATTATACATGGTTAATGCAACACCATCACCTTTAAAATTAAATACTTCATACGATTGGGGTGCGCTTCCATCTTCGGGAGTAAAAGTAACGGTTAATTTACCTTTACCTTTTGTAACAAAATCAGTAGCACGGTATTGATCACCAAAAGCATGGCGGCCTATACAAATAGGGGCAGTCCAGTTGGGAACTAAGCGGGGAACATTTTTACAAACAATAGGCTCTCGGAAAACGGTGCCATCCAAAATATTACGTATAGTACCGTTTGGTGATTTCCACATTTGTTTTAAGTTAAACTCTTTAACACGTGCTTCATCAGGAGTAATGGTGGCACATTTAATACCTACATTGTATTTTTTAATTGCTTCGGCAGCATCAACAGTTACCTGATCGTTTGTTGCATCGCGGTGCTCTATTCCAAGATCGTAATATTTAATATCTACATCCAGGTAGGGTAGTATCAGCTTATCTTTAATAAATTTCCAGATGATACGTGTCATTTCATCGCCATCTAATTCAACCACAGGGTTGGCTACTTTAATTTTGCTCATTTTTTGATATTAGGTTTAAGGTTCAACGTTCGAGGTTTAAAGTTTAAGGTTACGAGTATTAAGTAATCAAAACGCTATACAAATATAAGATTTTGACGGATATAATGAATGTTCAACTACAACTAGATAACCACTGTTACTATTGCTATGTTTTTCAATACCCAAAAATATCCTCCAGCGAGAGAAAATTCACCTTGCCGTATTTCTCAAGTGTTTTTATATCCAGGTTTTCTTTTTTTCCGACTACAAGAATATCATACTTTTTATTTTTCAGGTGATCTTGCTCAAATGTTTTAACATCGGTAAGGGTCATCTTAGGAACATTTTGATAGATGTCTTTTCTGATATCATAATCCAATCCAAGTTTTTGAGCTCTCTCATAATTGAACAAAATACCCGATTTAGTGATACGTTCAGATCGTATTGCCTGTATAACAGCCTCTTTGGAGGCCTTGAAACTATTTTCTGATTCCGGCATTTTATCAATCAGTGCCATCATGCCGGCCATCGCTTCCGGTAGTTTATCTGCCTGTGTACCTATATATGAGAATACGTAATTACACTCTGTTTTTTTATCCGGCAAACTATAGCTGCAATAAACAGAATAGGCCAGCGCTTTGGATTCACGCATCTCCTGGAATACCACAGAAGCCATTCCTCCTCCAAAGTATTCATTAAAAATGCGTGTCATAGAAGCATCTTCTTTTTTGTAGGTTCCGTCTTTTGATAACAAAATTATTTCGGCCTGTTTCATATCATAATCTACCACATATACATTATTTGAAGCATCCAACTCTTCATATTTTGCAGGCTCAGGCAGCGGAATTAGTTTGGCTGGCACTTTATGCAGTTTATTTAGCATTGAAACCAACTCTTCAGGTGGATTATTGCCGTAATACAGAATGCGATGCTCATAAGATGTAAGTTTATTAATGATTTCGATCAATTCTGCGGAACTAACATTTTTCAATTCTTCACCTGACAGGATATTGGTATAAGGTGATTTTTTTCCATATTTTCCGTAGGAAAATAAAGCACCATATAAAATTTCAAATTTATCCAGCTTCGCGTCATCGCGTTTTTTAAGAATGTCAGCTACCAGATTTTTCAAAGCTTCTTCATTGGCTTGAGCGTTCTGTAGCAAATCTTCAAATAACTTAACCGCTTTTTCAATGTTTTCCGTTAATCCTCTGATACTTACCCATACATTATCTTCGCCTACATAAACATCGACAGAGCAGCCCAGTTTGTATAATTCCTGCTGAAATGTTGCGGCTGATAATTCTTTTGTGCCAAGGTATTTCAGGTAATTAACTGCCATATCTAATTTTTTATTATGGTTAGTGCCCATGTCCAGCACATAGTACATATCAAATGTTTTGTTTTCAGTATTGGCAGTATATAAAACAGGAGTAGAATTAGTTAGCTTCAGATGTTTTATATCAACAGTATAATCAAGGAATACAGGCTCAATATCTTTTACCGGAGTATTATTAATGCTCTTAACGAATGTACTTTCATCATTACGGTTTACATCAACCGGGGTAATTTCAGGTTTTACAACTTTTTGAATATTGGCATCTTCACCGGTACGTTTATACACTACTACATAGTTGTTACCATAGTTTGCTTTAGCAAAATCCATCACCTGCTGTTTGGTAATTTTTGATAAACGGTCTATAGTATTAACATAATCCTGCCATTTTGTATTTGTTACAAAAGCACTTACAAAAGCATCTGCACGTGCTCTGTTACTCTCATACATTTTTGTTTGTTCCAGTTTCATATCGGTAATAACTGCGCTAAGCATCCAATCAGGAAAATCGCCTTTTTTAATTTTATTAATTTCTTCAAGTAACAAATCTTTCACCTGCTCTAATGATTGTCCTTCTTTGGGCATACCATTGAAAATATGAGCCGAATAATCTTTAAATTCCATGTCAAATGCACCAGCCTCCAGTACTTTCTGTTGCTGGTTCAGGTTAAGATCAATTAAACCGGCTTTTCCGTTGGATAAAAGCTTATTAACCAACATAATCATATCAGCATCTGTGCTGCCAAAGCCGGCAAGCCGATAACCAAGCATTACACTTTCTGCATCGGGGCCAATAACTTCTTTTATAACAGGGGAAGTAATAGGCTTTTCAATATAGGGTTCATAGCTTGGGATGGGTTTGCTTTTCCATTGACCAAATTTTTCTGCAATTATTTTTATTGCTGCATCAGGATTAAAGTCGCCCGATAGGCTAATAGCCATATTGTTAGGCACATAATAGGTAGTATAATATTTTTTAATTTCAGTAAGCGATGGATTTTTCAGATGCTCAATTGTACCAATGGTAGTTTGAGAACCATAAGTATTATTGGGCCAAAGCCCGGCAAGTAATGCTTCCCATGCTTTACTTCCATCGCTATCCAGGTTACGGTTTTTTTCTTCATACACAGCTTCTAACTCCGTATGGAATAACCGTAATACCGGGTTGCGGAAACGCTCCGCTTCAATTGTTGCCCATTTTTCTAATTGATTGGAAGGAATATCATTTACATAAACTGTTTGCTCTAACCATGTATAGGCATTGGTTCCTTTGGCACCAAGATTGGCCAACATTTTGTCATATTCATTGGCAATAGCAAATTTTGAAGCAACTCCTGAAATACTATCAATCTGATGGTATATTATTTTTCGTTTTTCTTCGTCTACAGTTTTTCGGTAGTCTTCATATAATGCCTCTATTTTATCCAATTCCGCTTTTTCTTTTGCATAATCTTTAGTGCCATATTTGTCAGTGCCTTTAAAAAGCATGTGTTCTAAATAATGGGCCAGGCCTGTAGCATTTTTTGGGTCATTTTTGCTACCAGCTTTTGTAGCTATGTATGTTTGAATGCGGGGAGCATTTTTATATACGGTCATGTATACCGTTAAACCATTATCGAGCTTATATATCCGGGCGTTAAGCGGATCATTGGAAGCACTTTCATATTTATATGTTTTAGTACTTTGTTGTGCATATATACCTGAACTGCCGGCATAAATGAATAAAAAAGAAAGTGTGATAACCTGAGCTATAATTATTTTTTTCATCTGTATATGATTTGTTTTATGTAAAAATAGTATTATTTAGAGAATGCAACAAATGGAATAGCTAAGAGCCTTTTAAAAGTTAATAAGAAAAAATTAGTATGAAACAATTGTCACTTTTGCAGGCTTTTCAATTCATTCAGGTAGTTGTTATTTACCGGATATCCCAGGCTTTGTGCTTTTGTGGCATCTGCCAATGCCTCTTTATATTTTCCAAAAGCTTTATTAATAACCGAACGGTTGAAATAAGCTGCACTATATCCCGGATCAAATTTTATGGCTGCATTATTATCTTCCAGAGCAGCCTGCATGTTATCCAGTTTAAAATATGAAAACCCTCTGTAAAAATAATAAGTCGGGTTAGCAGGTTCAGCCCGAATAAGCTCGTTTAAATCATCTGTAGCCTTTTGATAATCTCCGTTATCGGCATAAGCGTAAGCTCTGTTTTGTTTTGCAGCCTTAAAACCCGGCTGCATAGTTAATGCTGTTGTAAAATCCTGAGCTGCTTTATCAAATTGTTTCATTATGCTATGCGTAATACCTCTGTTAAAAAAAGTTTGTGGGTCCGTTTTATCGAGTTCTATTGCCTTTGAATAATCATTTAATGCCAGGTCGAATAGCTTCTTTAAACCATATATATTAGCCCTGTTGATATACACTTTTGCATTTTTAGGGTTCATTTTAATGGAGATATTAAAATCTTCAAGTGCTCTGTCGTATTCATTTTCACTAACTTTTTTTTCACCTTTATCATAAGCAATTTTATTTACAAGGTAGCTTCCCCTGTTCCGGAATGGTTCACTGCTTGGATATTTACTGATGGCATCAGTCCATAAAGTATCGCTGTTTTTCCATACTTTATTACGCTCCCGGGTTAACCAAAACGAAAGAATGGCGGAAAGAGCCATCAGGAAAATAGAAAGTGTTTTCCACAGACTAATTTTTTTTGACAACTGGTTATGCAACCAGTCATAGCCCATTGCAACGGGGAAAAGTAAACCAATATAAGAGATATATGAATACCTGTCGGCCATAATCACCTGGCCAACCGATATAAATTGCAGCACCAAAGCAACTGTTATAAAGAAAAACAAAAAGCCGAACGTAAAAATTTTGTTACGCTTTATACTAAAGAATGTTACTACCAATAAACCTAATGCAACAAATGGTACAATATAAAACACAACGGGTAAATGCCCGTTAATCAGATTTGGATACGGATAAAAGCAGGAAAGATGAACCGGAGCAAAAAGTTTCAATATGTAATTAACCATTCCGTATGAAGCAAATGAAAGCCGTTGCAGCCATGTAAATGTATCAATAGCCGCTATTGCACCCGACTGTATTTTTGATGCCAGTAAACCAAAGATAAGCGACAGAATAAAGAACGGGATTTTTTCAAGTAATACCAACTTATCAAATTTGCGGCCTGTATAATAATCGGTTAACAATAATATCAATGGCAATACCACTGCCATTGCTTTTGACAGGATGGATAATAAGAATAACAGTAATACAGAGGTATATAATACTGCTTTAGTTTTACCTGTTTGATGAATGTATATGTAATAGCATATTAAGGCAGCCATAAAAAAGAATGTATACAGTACATCTTTACGTTCCGAAATCCAGGCAACCGATTCCACATGCATAGGATGTATACCAAAAAAGAAAGCAACGATAGCGGCCACCTGTATTTTTTTTCCACCCAACAGGAATATAAACCAGAATACCAATGCCGTATTTAGTAAATGAAATAAAAAGTTTGTAGTATGATAGGTTTTAGGATTATAGCCGGAAAGTTTATAGTCTATAGCCAGTGAAAGAATGGTAACGGGATGATAGTTGTTGGAAACAACACTATTGGTGCTAAATATTTTGTTTACATTCGCGCCTGAAAGATTTGTGATTAAAGTATTTTCAGCAATATATATATTATCATCCCAGTTAGTAAAACCATTTTTTAAAGAGGGAAAGAAAGCAATACAGGTTAATAGAAGAATACCGGCAAGCCAAAAGAAAACAGTTCTATTTGCGAGTGGCTTTTGCTCTTTTCTGCTTTTGGTATCTTTTGTATATTTTGTTTTTTCTTTCTTTTTATTGATCACACTCACGTTTTAATTCAAATTAAAATGTGTTGTAGCCATTTCCTGTATGGCCATACCAATGGCTAATGATGCTGTGGCAGCGGGCGATGGAGCATTCAGCACATGAATAACATTTCCATTTACTTCTATTTTAAAATCATCAATCATTTCACCTTCAGGTGCCAGGGCCATAGCACGTACCCCTGCACGTCCGGGCTTTAAATCATCCATCTCTAAACTTGGAATAAGTTTACGTAAACGTTTTAAAAAGAAAGTTTTTGAAAATGCACCACGGTATTCATCTAAACCAAACTTTATATTTTTTGCAAAAAATTTCCAGGTGCCGCCAAATGAAAGAGCCTCGGCTGTATCTTTCAATGAAAAATCAGTTTTGCCATAGCCTTCACGTTTGAATACAAATACTGCATTAGGGCCGCACTCAGTACCGCCATGAATCATACGCGTAAAGTGAACTCCCAAAAACGGATATTTAGGGTTAGGGACAGGATATATCAGGTTACGAACCTTACTCAAGCCTTTATCAGAAAGGTCATAATAGTCGCCACGGAAGCCAACAATAGCCGTATCTATGGTTGCTCCTTCTTCTTTTGCAATCCGGTCGCTTTGCAGGCCGGCACAGGTAATAATATATGTACCTTTGAATTTACCCTTTGGTGTGGTTACTTCAGTGTAGTCAGTATGTTTTTCAAATGCAGTTGCTTCATATCCGGTTAATACTTTACTTCCCTGGAATTTAGTGTGAATCAGTTCCACATATTTACGTGAAACATCGGCATAATCAATAATACCAGTACAGGGCACCCACAAGCCGGCAATACCCTCACAATATGGCTCAATCTCTTTTATTTGTTGTGCATCAATTTTTTCAATCCCTTCAACACCATTTGCCACACCATTATTATACACCCTGTTCATGTGCGCCAATTCAGACTCATCACTCGCAACTACTATTTTTCCGCAAATATCATGTGATATTTTGTATTCCTTTGCAAATGCTACCAATTCTCTCCTTCCGTCCACACAGTTTTTGGCTTTATAAGAGCCGGGCTTGTAGTATAAACCGGAATGTATTACTCCGGAGTTATGTCCTGTTTGATGGGCAGCAACCTCCTTTTCTTTTTCAAGAACGAGTATTTTTTTACCGGGATATTTACAATTTAGTTTATATGCAGAAGCTAATCCTACAATCCCTCCACCTATAATAATTATATCGTACCGATTGTTTTCCATACATCTTAAAATTTCCTGCAAAAATACGAAACTTAGTTGATAGTTTAGTTCGGAGTTATCTGGAGAATCAGTGAAAAGATTCCTCCACGAGTTTACACTGAGCTGAGCCGAAGTGGTCGGAATAACAGTTTAGGGTATTTTTGAGATAGCTTGTAATAACTTAATAACCTGAAACTTAATAATTAACTATTCATGTTCATCCGGGAATTTAGTATATTCGCATGTTATGAACAGCCATTCCCCGTTTCTTGTTGCGAATCGTTTTGGAGAAAAAAAGATAAAAAGGAAATTAGTCGAACCTTTCCTTCCTTTCCTGCTGTTGATATGCATTTGCTGTTTAACACTTCGGGTAAAAAGTGCTGATTATAACAAATCCATTGACTCTCTTCAACATTTTATAGAAACCTCCCGCGAAGATACCGGAAAAGTAAATCTGCTGAATGCCTTGTTTGCAACAATAAGTTATCAATCTCCGGAAAAAGCATTGCCTTTTGCTGAGCAGGCGTTAAAGCTGGCAGTGAAGCTGTCTTATAAACAAGGACAGGCTAAAGCTTTGGAAAATATTGGGCTTTTTAATAGTCTCGGTAATAATAGCAGGAAAGCTATAGACTATAATTTACAGGCTCTACAGATTTATGAGAAAACAGGTGATAAAAAAGAAATTGTTAATACGATGATAGCAATTGCAGATATTTATAAAAAGCAGTTGAACTATGATAAAGCAATGGAGTTTTATTTAAAAGCACTAAAACTGTCTGAAGACCGCATCTCTGAATCAGAAACAGCAGCAGTAGCCGATAACAAAGTGCCTGCACAAAAGCAACAGGCACGGATACTGTATTTAATTGGGAAAATATATCAAAGTCAGAATAATTACAAAGAATCATTGAAATATTTTTCTAAAGCGTTAACTATATACAGCGATATCAATGATGAAAAGGGTATTGCCGATGTTTCACTTTCAATGGGAATAGTATATTACGACAGCAGTAACAACGATAAAAGCCAGACATTTGTTTACAAAGGCATTCATAAAGAGGCAATGGAACATGTTATGAAAGCCAGAAAGTTATATGAAAAATTAAACAATGAAAATGGGATTATTAATGCCGATAACCATTTAGCATACATCAGTGCCGGGCAGGGAGAATATGGATTGGGGGTACAATATGCTTTTGAAGGGCTTAAGATGGCTCATAAAATTCAGAACAAAGAGATGGAAGCTTTACTAAATGGCACTTTGGGCGATATTTATCATGCTCAGGGAAATTATAAAAAAGCACTTGAATATCTCTATAAATGCTATGAAGGAGCTAAAGCCGTAAACAATAAATACTATATACGTGATCTGTATCTGAGTTTTGCAAGTATTTATGCAAAATTAAACGACTATAAAAAAGCGTATGAAAATTATAAGCTCTATTCAGATATGAAAGATGAGCTCCTTAGTGAGCAGTCAAACAGGCAAATAGCAGAAATGAATGCACAATATGATAGTGAGAAAAAAGATAAAGAACTTATTAAAAAAGATGCTGAACTGGCAAAGCAGCAGGCAGAAACACGCCAGCAGAACACGCAAAGAAATGCGCTGATTATTAGTTTTTTCTCAGTTCTTATTATTTTGTTTTTTATTTACAGAGGTTATCGTAATAATAAAAAAGCGAATATTAGTATTACTAAACAAAAGGAAGAAATAGAAAGATCATACAAAAATATTGCTATTCTTAGTGAAATTGAACAGGAAATCGCTTCCGCGCATACCATTGAAAAAATCATTGAAAAAGTATATGAAAATGTAAATAGATTAATGAATGCAGATGTCTTCTGTATAGGCATTCATAATGAAAGTGGCAATTCTATTGACTTTCCAGGCTTTCTGGAAAAAGGAAAAAAATATAACAGCTCATATAATTTAAATGATAATGTGCGGTTTCCGGTTTTATGTTTTAAAAATCGTCTCGAAATATTTATTAATGACCTGGAAAAAGAATATAGTCGCTATATTCCTTATATCCCCGATCCCGTTGCTGGTGAACAACCTGAATCCCTCATATACTTACCTCTGATTTATAAAGATAAAACTATAGGAGTAATTACTGTAGAAAGCTTTAGCAAAAATGCGTATACTCATTATCATCTTGACATATTGAAAAATTTAGCTGTTTATGTAGCTATAGCTTTGGAAAATGCTCAAAGAACCCAGGAAGTCATTAAACAAAAAGAACAATTAGAGATTTCTTATAATGATATACACGTACTTAGTGAAATAGGCCAGCAGATTACTTCTACATTAGATTTTGAGGAAATATTCAACAAACTTCATGAAAATATAAGCCATCTGATGGATGCAGAATGTTTCGGGGTTCGTATTTATCATCAGGAAACTGAAACTGTTGAAGTTAAATATGAATATGATAAGGGAGAAAGAATAAAGCCTCTCTCTTTTTCAATGGATAATGATAATAATTACAGTGTTTGGTGTATTAAAAACAGAAAAGAAATATTTATAAATAATAACACCACCGAATATAAAAATTATGTCAATGATATTGTTGTAATAAATGGTGAGATGACAGATTCTCTGATGTTCTGCCCGATGTTTCTGAAAGATGAAATTATTGGTGTAATTACTGTGCAGAGCTATCAGAAAAACAAATACACAAAACATCATCTTGATATTTTAAGAGCGTTGGCCAATTATACTGCTATTGCACTTGAGAATGCGCAATTATATGAAAACCTCGAAGAAAAAGTAAAAGAACGTACTGCAGAGGTGCTCAAACAAAAAGAAGAAGTTGAAAAATCATACCAGAATACACGATTGCTTAGCGATATTGGCAGGGAAATCTCCTCTACATTATCTGTTGAAGAAATTATTACAACAGTTTATGAGAATGTCAATAAACTAATGGATGCTTCTGTATTTGGCATCGGTATAATCAATCAGGCCGGAACCAGGCTTGATTGTTCCGGCTTTATAGAAAAAGGCGAAAAATTACCTTTCTTTTACATTGCAATTGCTGAAGAGGCCAGGCCTGCAGTCTGGTGTTTTAAAAATCAACAGGAAATTGTAATAAATGATTTTAAAAAAGAATATAACCGCTATTTTCCCGAAAGTAAGATTCCTGAGCCTAAAGAAGGAGAACAGGCAGAATCAATTATTTATCTTCCCCTTTCTTTACAGGGTAAACGTATCGGTGTAATTACTGTTCAAAGTTTTAAACAAAATGCATATACCCAGTATGAACTGGATATCCTCAGAAATCTGGCCGTATATACTGTAAATGCATTGGAGAATGCACGTTTATACGAAAACATGGAAGATGAAGTAAAAGCACGTACGCTCGAAATCGAAAAACAAAAAGATGAACTGGAACGCCTGTCGCTTGTTGCAAGCGAAACAGATAATGGAGTGCTAATCTTTAATGCAAATGGAGGAATAGAATGGATAAATGAAGGATTTACACGCCTTCAGGGATATACTCTTGAAGAATTAAAGCAGGAGAAAAATACAATTCAAAAAATGAGTTATAATCCTGAAATAGCTACTTTAATAGAACGTAGCATTAAAAACAAAAAATCTTCCGTTTATCAGGCATTAAATGTTACAAAAGATGGAAAAGATCTGTGGATTCAAAGCTCACTTACACCTATTATAAATGAAAACGGTGAAATTAAAAATTGGGTAGTAATTGATGTAGATATTACTAATTTAAAGAAAGCCGAAGACAGCATAAGACTACAAAATGAAAAGATTACCGATAGCATTAACTATGCCCAGAAAATACAGGAAACCCTACTCCCTCCTTTAGAAGAAATAAAAAAATACCTGCCCTCATCATTCCTTCTTTATAAACCTAAAGATATTGTCAGTGGCGATTTCTACTGGATACATAAAGACCAGAAAAGAATTTTAATTGCTGTTGCTGATTGTACCGTACATGGAGTGCCCGGTGCATTTATGTCACTCATGGGAAATAATTTACTTAATGACATAGTTAAAGTAAAGGGTAAATATACTCCATCAGAGATTCTTGATGAATTAAATATACAGATTTTGACTACCTTAAATCAAAACAGTAAAACTACCTCAGTAAAATATGGAATGGACATTTCTTTAGTTTGCCTTGAACCGGAAGAATGGGGAGATAATGCTTCTCCTGGCTTTCTGATGCAATATGCCGGAGCACACACCCCTTTGCTCATTTTTAGAGAAAATGAATGTATTCAGATAAAAGCAAACAAACGTCCTGTAGGAAGTTATAAAAGAGAAGAAGAACCCGGATTCACTAACCATTTATTCCATCTCATAAAAGGAGATATGATATACCTATTCTCCGATGGCTATGCCGACCAGATTGGAGGGCCGGAAAACAAAAAAATGTTTGCCCAGCCTTTCAGAGACACCCTTCAATCAGTTTCTCAGCTCGAAATATCAAAGCAAAAAGAAATACTTGAAAGTACATTAAATCGTTGGCAGGGTAAGCAAAATCAAACCGATGATGTTTTAGTTCTCGGAATTCGTATATAAAATCGCAAATAATTTGGCAAAATAAATATGAATATTGTATTTTAGATTAAATTTTCAACTCGGGCATGTATAATTATATGAGAAAAAACGCTTTTCAACTGCGATTGTTTTTGGTGTTAAGTATACCAATTATTCATATAAAATACATAACTGCACAGTCAACAGTAGCTTTTGATGCAGGTCAAATGTTCTCAACCTATAAATACACCGATAGTTTGGGTGAAATAAAAGATTTTACAAAAAATATTACCGGATGTTATAATTTAGGTTATCAGTATATAAATCATAACGGATTAATGGTACGTACAGGCATTGGCATGCGTAAAGGGGGCGCATCATTAGTATATGATGGCATAAATACTAACTGGAACACACAATATACTGATATTAATCTTGGAGTGGGATATATACTTAACAAATGGAAGTTAAAACCTTACCTATCATCCTCTTTCTATTATGCCTATATGTTAAAAGCAGAACAGCGGCTTGGACAGAATACGTATGACATAAAAAAGAATAAATCTATGTCTGATACAGATTATGGACTATATATTACCCCAGGTTTAAAACTGGCTTTATCTAACTTTGTTTCTTTTTATGCCGAATACAAAACAGTTTTGGGATTAAAAAACCTGGAGGTATCAACAAATCAAAAATCCTATAATCGTGGATTTTCAATTAACCTGGGCATTGCAGTTTCAATTATCAGGTATAATTACGTAACAACTAAATAAAATTAGAGTATACCCATGATGTATTAGAGTTTACTGATGAGAAAACAAACCTTACTTGTAGCAATTAATTTTTCTCTACTCTTATTCTCCCCTCTCCTATGGAGAGGAGCTGGGGGGGAGGCGTTTGCACAATTAACCGGAATTAATTACCAGGCTGTTGCTATTGATGAAGCGGGAAAAGGAATACCCGGAATGGATATTAATGGCCAGGCTATACCTGATAGAAGTATTACCGTTCGTTTTTCCATATTAGATAGTAGTTCTACCGGCCCAATACTTTATCAGGAAACTCACAACACAAATACCGATATGTATGGGCTATTCTCATTGGTTATTGGTACTGGCAACGTTACTTCTTTAGGACAGTATTCTAGTTTGGCCCAGCTGCCATGGCAAACAGCCAATCAGTTTTTAAAAGTAGAAATAGATATTAAAAAAGATGGTAATTATAAGCTGGTGAGTATACAAAAACTGATGGCTGTTCCTTATGCTTTTTATGCCGCTAAATCCGATACCGCGCTTTATGCATTAAATGCAGATACAACTGGAGGAACAACTACAGGATGGAAATTAACAGGCAATGACAGTATAAACCCTTCCACTCAATTTATTGGAACAACGGATTCAGTAGATTTTGTTTTCAGAACAAATAATAATGAAAAAATGAGGCTTACAGGCCGTGGTAACCTCGGTATTGGTACAAACAATCCCAATGGCTTGGGAATCAGGGTTGGAGGGCAAAATTTGTATGGCAAAATCATTGATATTAAATCTATAGATTTAAATGCAGTACGACTCTTTCACTCTATCTATAATATAAATACCGGTTTAATACAGGAATATGACGGAACAACCTTTTATTCTTCCGTTGGTAATGTATCAAATCACAAATTTGCAATTAAAACAAATAATATTGAACGTATTACGATTGACACTGCTGGAAATGTGGGTATTGGTACAACAGCTCCAACTGTTCACTTGCAAATAAATGGTGATGGCTCTGCTGACCCTCTTCAAGGTTCTACAGGAAATATCCTTGGAATTGCTGATACACGCGCTTATAACTCAACTTCGGTAGGCGGAACTCTTTTGCTTGGCGGAAATTTTAATTCAGATCCTGGTGCTGGCCTTGCAGCATTTGCCGGCATAAAAGGAGTAAAATCTAATCCAATAGCCGGAGATTATAGCGGACAGTTGGAATTTTTTACCAGGAGTAATGGAGATACAACCTGGGCTGGTGATCAACGGATGGTTATCTCTTCAACCGGTAATGTGGGAATCGGTACAACAACCCCCAATCCTGCAATGCGGTTAGATGTAAAGGGTGCAGGAGCTACTGCTGCTACCTATGGATTTGGTGTACAAAATGGCGCTGGCAATTATTCTTTAGTTGTTAGGGATGATGGCTTTGTTGGTATTAGCTCAATGCTTGAAGTAGCAGGGCAAATAAAAATTACTGATGGTACACAGGGAGCCGGTAAAGTATTAACCTCCGACCTTACAGGCTTGGCATCCTGGACTACACCATCAGTTGGAGGAGTAGATTCAGTAAATGGTGTTGCCCCAATTTTTTCTACTGGTGGAACAAATCCTCAAATTTCAGTAGCTGTCAACTCTCAATCAAGTGCTGGTGTTGTTGATTCAGGAGGCACAAATTATAATAAAGTATGGAAAACCGATGCCTCCGGTAATCCTGGCTGGAGAAGCGATTCCTCAGATTTTTCCTGGATTCCCGGCACAGGTCTTTCTTTATCTGGTAACACGCTAAACAGCGTTTGGTCAAGCTCTGGTACAGACATTTATAACAATAATACCGGTAATGTGGGTATCGGAACAACACCTACCGCAAAACTTGATGTAAAAGGGAGTGGAACTACTAATGCCTCCTACGGGTTAGGGGTTAGAAACAGTGCTGATAATTATGCACTGGTGGTACGCGATGATGGTAAGGTAGGTATTGGAACAACTCTGCCTATTTATCAGCTTGAAAGTTATCAGAACTTACCTGGCTCTGATTTTACAGGACTATCAGTAGTCAATGGATCCGGAAACAACAGTTCAGACGTTAGCATTTTACTTAGGGGAAATATTGCCGGAACCTCTAATCGAAATCTATTTATAAAATTCAGACCCAATCCGAATACTATTGACCCCGGCTGGTATGCTGGCTATGATGGTACAAATGCCCATTATGCACTTGGGCCTCTTAATGGTACGGGAGATGTACAGGTACCTTTCTTTGTTATAAAATCTACTGGTAATATTGGTATTGGCACTACAACTCCATCTGCCTTACTTGATATAGCAGGCCAGGTAAAAATTACCGATGGTACAGAAGGAGTTGGTAAAGTATTAACTTCTGATGCTGCAGGACTGGCTTCCTGGACTACTCCTTCTGTTTATAATCCCGGAACAGGTCTTACTTTATCTGGTGATACTTTGAATAGCGTTTGGACAGCCTCTGGAACCAATATTTATAATAATAACACTGGTAATGTTGGTATCGGTACTACGAGCCCTGCTGCGAAGCTGGATATAAAACCTACAAGTGGAAGTTCCCTGTATCTGCGCAATACTGGTGGTGCTCTCCGTGTAAATGTTGATGGTAATGGTAATATGTCTATCGGCAATGGAATTCAAACCATACTTGGCGATTTTCAGATCGGTGGAATAAATTCAGTAGCAGCGAATATGTGCTTAGTTAACCCAACTTTAAATGCTGGTGATACATTAGGAAAATTGAGGTTTCATGGTTATAACTCCAATGCCGATGATATAGATTATGCTGTTATAACAGGCATGAATTCTATTAATACAGCAGGTTCAGAGCAAGGAAGAATTGATTTAAACACATATAATGCGGGAATTTTGGATGCCCGATTGTCTGTGGTAGGCGGCAATGTTGGTATTGGTACAGTAGGCCCGACAAGCATTTTACATACCATTGCTTTTGGTGCTAAAACAGCTTCTTATACTGGTAATCTTTTAACCAATACTGCAACCTCCAGCACTTCTTCTGTTACCAAGGCAGGTTTGGAGGTAAAATCTACCGGTACCTGGAATGGTGCTTCTGCCTCTAACATTGGTTTATATGTTTCGTCTGTGACAGGCGGAACTAATAATTATGATGCTATTTTTAATGGAGGTGGAAATGTAGGTATCGGAACTACGAACCCTACTACTGCCTTGGATATCCTAAAAATGCAGGATGCGTTTATCCGCCTGACCGACCCTCAGTGGGGTGCCCCCGGCACATGGATGATAGGCAACGGGAATACCGGAACCGGCAATGGGAACAAGTTCCGTATTATCGAGAACAATGGCAACACACTGCGTTTCTCTATCGAATCGGGTGGAGCAATTTCCTTCCCGGTCGGCAACGTTGGTATTGGAACAACAAATCCTGCATCTCGATTAGATATCAATGATAATATAACTCCCGCAAAATTAATTCTTCGCAGAACAGGGGCCGGAAATGTAGGTATTAGCCTGCAACAAAACGGATATACCGCTTTTGGTATTGTTGCCCGTTCCGATGCTAACAGAGGATTAGCTTTCGTTGATAACTATACTGAATTTACAGGTGATGGCAGTGGTACTGACTTAATGAGAATTACCTGGGATGGTAAAGTGGGTATTGGTACATCTAACCCTGATGTTTCTGCAAAACTTGATATTACATCCAATAATAGTGGTATACTTATTCCAAGGATAGCGCTCACCGGAACAAATGATGTTACCACTATTCCTTCCCCTGCCACTTCACTTATGATATATAACACAGCAACAGCAGGCAGTTCTCCTGATAATGTTGTTCCGGGTTTTTATTATTGGAATGGAACCAAATGGGTATCATTAAGTGGCGGCAGCGGTGGAAATGATTGGGCTTTGCTCGGTAATACCGGAACTGTTGACGGCACCAATTTTATAGGTACCATAGACAATGTACCGTTTAATATACGGGTAAACAATGAAAAAGCGGGCAAAATAGATCCTGTTATGGCAAATACCTTCTGGGGACATAAGGCCGGAAATGCCAATACTACAGGCGGTTCAAACACAGCAGTGGGGGAAGAGGCACTTAAAACCAATACAATAGGATTAGTCAATACTGCTATGGGTGCCAAAGCGCTTTATTCTAACACTTCCGGAAGTGGAAGTGTTGCTGTGGGATTCCAGTCGCTTTATTCCAATACTACAGGACTGGGTAATGTGGCTATTGGTCCAGTAGTGCTGTATTCTAATACAACAGGAGATGGTAATATTGCTATTGGCCCATTGGGACTTTATTCCAATATTAATGGCGATGGTAATATTGCAATAGGCGATAGCGCTTTGTTTTCCAATACCTCAGGCATTGGTAATACCGCCCTTGGGATAGCGGCACTCTTAAATAATACCGGTACCGGTAATGTTGCTATCGGGCCACAGGCTCTTTATTCCAACACTACAGGGGGTAGAAATGTCGCCACTGGAGACAGTGCGCTATACCGCAACACCACTGGTGATATAAATGTGGCTTATGGTTCAAGAGCTCTTTTTAAGAATATTTCAGGGGAACAAAATACTGCTGTTGGGGCCTACGCTCTTTATGAAAATACAGGCGACTACAATACTGCTACCGGTGCATATTCCCTTAATGAAAATACTTCCGGTCTCTATAATACTGCCAATGGTATATGGGCACTTGGAAGTAATACAACTGGCATTTTTAATACTGCAACCGGTGGTTTTGCCTTGAGTACTAATACAACTGGCATTTTTAATACTGCAACCGGTGTTTTTGCTCTCACTTCTAATATAGATGGGAGCTATAATACTGGAAACGGAATGTCTGCGCTTGAGGCTAACATCTCAGGAAGTAACAATGCTGCTTATGGGTATCAAGCTCTTAAATCTAATACTACAGGAATTGATAATACTGCTAATGGATACAATGCACTTTATTCTAATACTACTGCTAATTATAACACGGCTATAGGAAAATCAGCACTTTATGCTAATACAACAGGAGTCCAAAATACCGCTTTAGGAATGAATAGCCTGGCTGCAAACACTATTGGTAACTATAATACGGCTCTGGGATTACAAGCTCTCTATCAAAATACAACAGCCAATTGGAATACAGCCTCCGGTGCTTATGCGCTTTATTCTAATGATACCGGAAAGGCTAATACTGCTGATGGTGCTTTTGCATTGTATTCCAATACCTTTGGTAATTATAATACTGCACTTGGTGAAGAAGCGCTTTATAATAATACTACCGGAGCTTATGGTACTGCCGTTGGTATGCAGGCGCTTTTTTCTAATACTACAGGAATTTATAATACAGCACTCGGACAGGGTGCACTTTATACTAATAGTACAGGAAACAGAAATACCGCAATAGGCTTACAGGCAATGTATTACAACTTCTCAGGAAATTATAATACTGCCAGTGGTATGAGTAGCCTTAAAAATAATATTACAGGAAGTTATAACACCGGAACCGGTCTTGAGTCGCTTTATAATAATTCTACGGGTAATTATAATACGGCAAGTGGAGCCCAGGCTCTCTTTAATAATACTTCTGGTATTGATAATACAGCTATAGGAACCACTACTCTTTACAATAACATTACCGGAGGAAATAATAC
>JAHEXZ010000135.1:0-6321 GCA_023251835.1 Bacteroidota bacterium
CGCGGTCAGTCAGAGCTAGTTTACCCTGAGCAAAGTCGAAGGGAAGACTGTGGGTGGCAATTTGAAAATGAATCATATTTCTTTTGTTGAAGTTATTTTGAAAATTTCACTTAGCTATTCGTAACTTTTTAAACTCTAACCCCAATCACACAAACATCATCCACCTGCTCCAATGCGCCTCTCCAATCACTAAACGTTTTTTTCAAAATATTTTTTTGTTCTTCCATTGGTAAATGGTTATTTGTTAGAAGCAATTCTTCTAATTGTTTGTATTTAAACTTTTTTCCTTTTGGGCCGCCAAACTGGTCGGCATAGCCATCGGAGAAAATATAAATGCTATCGCCCTTTTTGATTTGTATTTCGTGGTTGGTAAATGGTTTTGATTCGGGATGATAGCCTATGGGTTGCTTATCTGCTTTGATCTCTCGGAGTTCCCCGTTTTGAATTATATTTAGTGCATTATTGGCACCCGCCCACTGGACTTCGACAGGCTCAGCCCCCTGTGTTAATTTTAGTCTAACAAGTGAAATGTCCATACCATCTTTACTTCCTCCGGTTTCGCCAGTTTGACGTAGTTCTTTTACTACTTTATCACGAAGCTGATTGAGGATTTCAGCAGGTGTGGCTTCGGCTGCGCTCAGCCACCTGTTTGATGAAACAATATCATTGAGAAAAGACATGCCAAGCATACTCATAAATGCACCCGGTACGCCATGACCTGTACAATCAACTGCTGCAACATACCAATACCTCACCCCCTCATACGTCCAATAAAAATCACCGCTTACTATATCTTTGGGCATAAACAAAACAAAATGCTCAGGTAAATGTTCCGAAACATGCTCTTCTGTCTTTAGTAGTGCATCTTGTATGCGTTTGGCATAATGGATGCTGTCAAGAATATCTTTATTTTTTTCTTCTACAACTTTCTTCTGCTTTTCTACTTCTGCTTTTTGTTGTGTTATAATGGTATTCGCTTTTTGTTTTTGCCTGTAGCTTCTGTAAATAAAACCGGCAAACAAAACAACAAGCAGCAAACCAGCAATAACAAACCAAAGAATTATTTGTTGCTTCCTGCGTTCTGCTTCTGCTATGGCTGCCTGCCGCTGCCGTTCTGCTTCAGCTTTGGCTTCTGCTTGCCCATACTCGTACTTATTTTTTTCCCGTTCCAATTTTTTAATACTCTCTTCATTAATCAGGCTGTCTTTATACAACACATACATTTTATAATTTTCCAGGGCACTCATAGCAAGCTCCACTCTTTGGAGAGGAGTTATCTGTCCTGAGCGAAGTCGAAGGAGGGGAGAGGTAGCCAGGGTGCTGTCCGCCTTTGCAAGTCCGGCATAACTATCTTTTATTCCTTCCTTATAACCTATTTCTTTTGAAAGTTTCAATGCTTTTTCCTGCCATTCCTTCCCCTCCTGAGCTTTTCCTGTGACGATATAAACATTTCCGATGTTGTGGTATGAAGTAGCAATTCCATGTCTATCCCCAATTTCTTCCCTTATTTTCATAGCAGCGAAATGGTTTTTCAATGCTTCGGGGTAATTACCCTGCCTATAATGTACATTTCCGATGTTGTTGTATGAAGTAGCAATTCCCTGTTTATCCCCAATTTCTTTCCTTATCTTCAAAGCAGCGAAATGATTTTTCAGCACTTCGGGGTAATTATCCTGATTGTAATAAACATTTCCGATGTTGTTGTAAGACATAGCAATTCCCTGTTTATCCCCGATTTCTTCCCTTATTTTTAAAGCAGCGAAATGGTTTTTAAATGCTTCGGGGTAATTGCCCTGGATGTTATAAACATTTCCGATGTTGTTGTAAGACATGGCGATTCCCTGTTTATCCCTGATTTCTTGTCTTATTTTCAAAGCAGCGAAATGGTTTTTCAGTGCTTCAGGGTAATTACCCTGCCTATAATGTACATTTCCGATGTTGTTGTATGAAGTAGCAATTCCCTGTTTATCCCCAATTTCTTTCATCATTTTCAAAGCAGGGAAATAGTTTTTAAATGCTTCGGGGTAATTGCCCTGGCTCTTATAAACATTTCCGATGTTGTTGTAAGAAGCAGCTATTCCCTTTTTATCCCCGATTTCTTCCCTTATTTTCAATGCAGCGAAATGATTTTTCAGCGCCTCGGAGTAATTGCCCTGGCTGTCATAAACATTTCCGATGTTGTTATAAGAAGCAGCTATTCCTTTCCTGAAATTTAATTTCTCTGCCAGTTGTTTTGCATTTCCTGCATGGATGAGGGCGGTATCATAGTTGCCTCTTAAATATAATTCCCAACTTAATTCGTTCAGCGCATTTACTTTGGTTGTATCCGCTTTAGCGGTTGTTAAAATGTGTTGGAGGGAATCAATAGTTCGGCTTCGCTCACCACGAGCTTTGCTTTTTTGTCCACGGGATATGAAATGGGATAAGCAAAATAGTAGTATGATGAAAAAATGTTTTAGTGGTATTGCCCCAAAAAAATTTTTTAGCATCATGCACAAATGTAATAAACTATTATGACATTTTCCGGGCTTATCAATGAGTTTTCACAGCATGAGTGCCAAAAACCAACAGTCTTCGACAGGCTACCATTGACGTTTTTCTATGTGTTTGATCTATCACTATAAATTGGTATTGTTACTGTCATTTCGAACGGAGTGAAAAATCTTGTCAATCAATAGCAAAGATTTCTCACTCCGTTCGAAATGACATACATCTGGCTGATGGTAAAGGGTTACGCAACCTTCAACTTATTCAGTGTAGACTTTTTTAGCTTATCCTTTGCATAACGCAGTGTTAAATTCAACTCCTTAACACTTTCATCTGATGGTGTATCAAACATCATATCCATCATAATAGCTTCACAGATAGAACGCAAGCCCCGTGCTCCCAGTTTAAATTCAAGGGCTTTTTCAACAATAAAATCCAATACACCTTTTTCAAAAGTGATTTTAACTCCATCCATTTCAAACAAATGGCTGTATTGTTTTATTAAAGCATTTTTAGGCTCACTTAATATCCTGCGCAATGTATCAGCATCAAGCGGATTCAGGTAGGTTAATACAGGTAAACGGCCAATCAGTTCTGGTATCAATCCATAATTTTTTAAATCCTGCGGAGAGATGTATTGCAATAAGTTTTCTGTATCAATACCGGCCTTTTCTTTATTTACATTATAGCCAATAGCCTGTGTTTGCATACGTTTACCTATATGCCGGAGAATGCCGTCAAAAGCACCTCCACAGACAAACAATATATCTTTTGTATTCACCTGAATCATTTTCTGTTCAGGATGTTTGCGCCCGCCTTGCGGTGGAACTGCTACAACAGAGCCTTCCAGCAGCTTCAGCAAACCTTGCTGAACACCTTCACCGGAAACATCGCGGGTAATGGAAGGATTATCACTTTTGCGTGCAATTTTATCAATTTCATCAATAAATACAATTCCACGTTCAGTAGCAGCTACATCATAATCAGCAGCCTGTAATAAACGTGATAAAATACTTTCTACATCTTCGCCCACATACCCGGCCTCTGTAAGAACTGTTGCATCTGCAATGCAGAAAGGTACATTTAATATTTTTGCTATGGTACGGGCTAACAGGGTTTTACCCGTACCTGTTTCACCCACCATAATTACATTTGACTTATCCAGCTCTATCTCCTCTTTGTACTGTGCTTTTGATTGTTTTTTTATCAATCGCTTGTAATGGTTGTATACAGCAACCGACAATACTTTCTTGGCCTCATCCTGCCCTATCACATATTCATCCAGATGTTTTTTTATCTCAGCCGGTTTCAGCAAATGCAATGTATTAAATGGTGATGTATTTGTTAAAGGCTGGCTCAGTTCATCACGAACAATTGTTTGCGCTTGTGTAACACAATGATTGCAAATATGCCCGGTAATACCTGCAATGAGTACATCGGTTTCCTGCTTTCTGCGTCCACAGAAGGAACATTTTATTTCTTTTTCTTCTTTTGCCATCTTTTTAATTGGAGAGTTGGAGAGTTGGAGAGTTGGAGAGTTGGAGAGTTAGAGAAATTTCCATTTCTCTAATTCTCTATTTCTCCAATTTACTATTTGGTTTTACCACCCAACACTTCATCAACCATACCGTATGCCTTCGCCTCTTCGGCTGTCATCCAGTAGTCGCGGTCACTGTCAGCCCATACTTTTTCGTAGGTTTGCCCGCTGTGTCTGGCAATAATATCGTATAATTCTTTTTTCAGCTTTTGAATTTCACGTGCTGTGATTTCGATGTCAGAAGCCTGTCCTTCAGCTCCACCCATAGGTTGGTGAATCATTACACGAGCATGTTTCAAAGCAGCACGTTTACCTTTGGTACCGGCACACATCAATACAGCCCCCATAGAAGCAGCCATACCTGTACAAATTGTTGCTACATCAGGAGAAATGTACTGCATGGTATCATAAATGCCTAAACCGGCATATACAGAACCCCCCGGGCTATTCATATAGATTTGTATATCCTTCTTGGGATCAACGGACTGAAGAAATAAAAGCTGTGCCTGAATAATATTAGCTACCTGGTCATCAATACCTGTTCCAAGGAATATAACACGATCCATCATCAAACGCGAGAAAACGTCCATCTGAGTAATATTCAACTGACGCTCTTCAATAATGTATGGCGTTACCCCTCTCATATCGTGCTTACTGTAAGCATCGAATGTTGTACCACTAATACCACGATGCTTTACAGCATATTTTCTAAATTCATTGTTATCAAACATAACTTTAAGTTTTAATTTTATACTGTTTTAGTTCTTTACAAATATTAAACCCCAATAACTTTTAATGTCTATTTGGCATATCTTGAAATCTGATGTTACGCATTAAAAAATATAGCTGTAATCTTTTAGTAAAATTGTAAAAATTCTAAGATTTATATTAGCTATTATACATTAAACGGGATAAAATGAATTTGCGTAACATCAGTTAAAATATTTTTTTAAAGACTTTTAATCTTTATAAAACTCATCATAAGGTATTTCTTTGTTTTCCAAAGTAAATTTGGTTTTGAACAAAGTCAATACTTTATCGCCATAAAGTCTTTCATGAATCTTCTTGTATTCCTCCTTATTTGATAATACCCGCTGCACTGTTTTGTTTAATTCTTCATCTGCCATTGGTACAGGGCTATATCTGCCAAATTGTTCTATGATTAATCGTTTGGTAGCTTCTATTATTTCTTCATTATTTACCACAATATTATTGTCTTTAATGATTTTATTTTCAATTAACGACCATTTTAAACCTCTTGAATAACCGTCATATTCATTTTCAAGCTGTTCAGAGGAGATTGGTTTTTCATTTACGGCAATAATCCAGCGTTTCAGAAATTCATTGGGTAAGTCAAAGTTTATTTTATTCATCAGAAAATCTACCACATGGTTGTAGAATCTGCGTTCGCTGTCGGTTACAAACATTGCTGCCAGCTCATCTTTTATTTTAGCTCTGAATTCCTCTTCGCCAGTAACTTTTTCCTCTCCGTAGATTTTGTCAAACAACTCCTGGTTTATTTCAGTTCCAATTAAACGACTGATATTTTTTACTGTAAACTGAACCTTAGCTGTAATCGTTTCAGCAGCTTCTTTAGTTATTCCCAGCAAATTTGCAATATCAGCAGCTGTATCAGCTAATTTAGAGGCTTCAAGTATTACTTTGTCATCTTTCTTTAGCCCTGTTAATGCCTTTTGGGTTGCTTCATCTTTTATACGGTCAATGAAGATGGATGATGTTTTAAAAATGCCACCGGGAATAATTTCTCCTTTATCATCCACCTCAACAAAATCGCCATTCAGCATATCTCCGGTTTCTGAAAGCTCAGCAGATTCTACTTTGCCATAACGCTTTGCAATATCAGAAACATATTTGTTCATCAAACCATCGTCAATTTTCACGATTTGATATACAAATTTATCTTTTGCAGAAAGTTCAACATTGAACTTAGGTGCTAAGCCCATTTCATATAAAAACTCAAACTCTTTTTGGTTATCCCAGTCGATATGAAGGCTGCTATCCGTTTTTGGCAAGGGATTGCCAAGGACTTCTATTTTATTTTCATTCAGGTAATTATATAATGAATCATTTAAGAGTTTATTTATTTCATCAACAAGAATAGATTTGCCGTACATTTTTTTAATCATACCGGCAGGCACTTTTCCCGGACGAAAACCGGGCATTGATACCTTTTTTTGATGCTCTTTTATAGCGTTCTCCACTTTTGGTAAATAATCTTCTGCCACCACTTTTACTCTAAGCACGGCATTTAACTCATCAATATTTTCTTGTGTAAT
>JAHEXZ010000135.1:6421-8706 GCA_023251835.1 Bacteroidota bacterium
AAAGAAAAAGCCCCATTCTTTTTCAGAACAGGGCTTTTAGGCAAATTATTATGAATTATATAATTAAGCTAATTTTACATTCACAGCATTTAAACCTTTTTTACCTTCTTGTAATTCAAATACAACCTGGTCATTTTGACGGATTTCTTCTCTCAGGCCTGATACATGTACAAAATACTCTTCGCCTGAATCATTTGATTTAATAAATCCAAATCCTTTTGTTTCGTTAAAAAACTTTACAGTTCCATTTTTCATTTTAAAATAATTGTTTTTTTGATTAATAATTGTGCAAAGCTAAACAAAATAAATGAGATTTGTTCATTATTTTTCGTTAAAAGTTGGAAGATAAGGGACGGAAGACCGAAGACTGAAGACCGAAGACTAAATATCTAAGACTGAAGACTGAAGACCGAAGACTAAATACCGAAGACCTAAGACCGAATACGGAAGTAAAATCCTGAACTTTTGACTTCGGAACTTAATTAATTTTATTTTTAAACGAATTCATCATATTCATCAAACTAAATCCTTCAGCATAGTGCTTATCAAATTCCTGTTGTAAAATATATTCTCTCCTCAAAGCCTTATGAAGGCAAGTTATAACCTCTGCTAAAGAACGAATAGCATAACCTATGAATTTTTTCTGCTCACGATCTGATTGCCCTATGGAACCTTCTGCAATATTTAATGCAATAGAATCAACGGCTCTTATAGTCTGAGAAGTCAAGTTGTACAATTCGTCTTTCGGAAATTTTTTTGTAAGTAAACAAATTTCTTCTCCATAGTCCATAGCCTTTTGCCAAATAATCAGTTTTTCAAATTTGAAATTCATACTTTTGATTTTTATAGCTATACTCCCATCCTCCGTCTTCGGTCTTCCGTCCTTTGACTTCTGTCTTCCGTCAAAAAACAAAATTTAAAATTATTTCGCTTTTCCTATTTTTTGTAAAGCTTCTGAAGCTGGTTCATAATCAGGATTTATGGCTATACATGCCTGAAAATCAGTTGTAGCCTGCTTTTTATTTCCCAGTGCCTGGTAACTTAAACCTCTTCCATAATAAGCCTGAACATATTTAGGATTAATCTTTACAGCAGTTGTAAAGTAATTAATTGCTATATCGTATTTTTTTAGATTCAGCAGATGTATTACTCCCATGTTATAATATGCATTTATGTTATTTGTTTCAAGATGTATAAGATCATTATATGTATTCAGGGCTTTATCAAAATTTTCAGTATCCTGATAATATTTTCCCAGGCTATATAATGCCTCTCCACTGTTAGGCTTTATCCTGATTGCATTTTTATAGTATTCAACGGCCAACGGATTTTTTTTTGCAGCACATAACAGCCCTAACTGCATATAAGCATTATAATACTGTTGGTCCTGTTCCACAGCAGTTTGCATGCTGGATATAGCTCTGGCAGTATCTTTCAGCTCTTTATAATTCATTCCTTTCATAAAATAAGCCTTAGCGTTGTATTTATCCAGTTTCAATACATTATTGATATATTTTACAGATTCCTCATATTTACGAACATAGAGGTATAATTCAGCCAGTTTAAGCATGGCCTCAATGTTTTTTTCATCGAGCTGAATACATTTTTCGAGAGCTGCTTTGGTTTTGGATGTTTGATTATTTACAAAATATAAATCAGAAAGGGTTAAAAAGTAAGCTGCTTTGGAACTATCAATATTCACTGCTCTCAGCATATCTGACAGTCCTTCGTTGTATCTTTGGGCATTATAGTAGTATTGGGCTCGCTTATGATATATATCTGTGTTATTGGGGTCAGATTTTAATTGCTCATTTAGCCGATTTAATTCTTCTGGTGTATTATTGGATGTTGAACCGGAAGATTTGGTATCGGTTTTATTATCAGTTCCCCTGCAGGATATAAACATGCTGCCGCATACAAGCAACAGCAGGAAAAAATTCATTATAAACTTCATATAAACAAAAGTAAATAAAAAATGTCATCTCTTTTTGCATTATGTAATGCAAAAAGAGATGACATTTTAATTTCGGCTGAATGAATTTGCAATAGTTCGACAAGCCTCACTAACCATTACAAATTCATTCGCTCAGTATTACTGAATCTAACCGCCTTTACTATAGTTCGACAAGCTCACTAACCATCGCAAATTCAGTAAGATTAAGTATAACTGATGTTACGCAAAATTTATATCTAATTCAGAATATCTCTATATTTCCACCTGTCATTTCGAGCGCAGTGAGAAATCTTGTCAATCAATTGCAAAGATTTCTCTTCCTGCTTTCAGC
>JAHEXZ010000136.1 GCA_023251835.1 Bacteroidota bacterium
ATTTCTATTATCATTGCCGGAAAGGTTGTAACGAACGCTTTAAAGCAATAGAAGCAAATCAACTTTTTATTGCGGAATTGGAAAAAATTGCTGCTGAGCCGGAAGAAATAGATCTGTATTATACAATGATGGAAAAAGCATTTAAAGAGAATGGTGAGGACAAAAGTAAAGCTATTTACCACATTAAAGTTGAGATAGAAAAGAACCGCGAAAGGATAAATAATGCTCAACAAATGATGTTGGACGGGCAACTGGATGCTTCTGACTATAAAGATGTAAAAAGAAGATATGAACCGGAGATTGACAGGTTGGTTCGTAAATCAATGGCAATTGCCTCTATGGATTCCAACTACAAAAAATATTTAGATAGAGGCTTTGGATTAATCAAACAGCTTGCATACGATTACAGTAGAGCGGATCTAGCCACTAGGCAACAACTCATTGGTTCGGTTTTTCCTGAAAAATTGATTTTTGAGAATAAGCAATATCGGACCAATACTATGATGAGAGTAATTTGGAGAATTTGCAGCAATATCAATGCTTTCGGAGCAAAAAAAAGTGGGACTGAAACATCTGATGCGTTTCAGTCCCACAGGGTGACCCCAATTGGATTCGAACCAATGGCCGCAAGTTTAGAAAACTTGTGCTCTATCCAGCTGAGCTATGGAGTCAGTACTTCAATTCCTCCGGCCTGGCTGTCATGGCTGTCCCGATTAGAAATCGGGATGCTCTATCCAGCTGAGCTATGGAGTCAAAAAAAATGCGAATCTCGGATTGACGATTGTGGATTGAAAATCCGAAATCAGAAAATCCGCAATCCGCAGTTTTAAATTAAGTCGGGGCGGCAAGATTCGAACTTGCGACCTCCTGGTCCCAAACCAGGCGCGATGACCGGACTACGCTACGCCCCGTCTTTTGAAAAAACTCTCAAAAGAGGTGGCAAATGTACCTATTTTTTTTCTTTTTCAAGCAAATTATTCAAAATATTTTTGGATTTTGTTACAGCCAAATGTTTATCTAAAAATTTATATCCAAGACATTTTTAGTGATACCATGCCTACGAGAGGTATATTTTATGTCTACAACTACAGCCTTTGCTTAAAAGTTTTTATCTTGCAATTAAATTTTTATAGTGAGATGCAAAAAGAAAAATTGCTTATTGGCCGGAGAGAAAAAGTTGATTTTCCTGAACTGGGATTACTTGGCATTACTGCCAAAATTGATACCGGTGCTTATACCAGTGCATTACATTGTTACGACATAAAAGAAAAAGACGGAATCTTGTATTTTAAACCCTTAGGACCTGCACATAGTGAATATACCGGACAGGAGCAAAAATTTACAACCTATACCCGAAAAGAAATAAAGAATTCTTTTGGAGAGGTTGAAAAACGATACATTATAAAAACTGTTATAAAAATAGGCCGAAAGCGTATAAAAGCTATTATCTCGCTGACTAACAGAGGTAAAATGCGTTATCCTGTGCTGATCGGCAGAAAATTATTAAAAAACCGTTTTATTGTAGATGTATCGCAACTGGATATTCTAAGTACGAAAAGAGTAAAGAAAAATATTTCTTAATAATTTGTAAAGCTACTTATCATGAAAATAGCCATTTTATCGCGCAATCCGAAATTATATTCTACCAGACGTTTGGTAGAAGCAGCAGAACAACGTGGTCATGAAGTGTTAGTTCTTGACCACCTGAAATGTGTTCTGGTGATTGAAAAAGGAAACCCTCATATTTTTTATGGTGGTAAAGAAGTAAAAGATATTGATGCTATTATTCCCCGCGTTGGCACTTCTGTCACATTTTATGGAGCAGCTGTTGTACGTCAGTTCGAACAGATGAAAGTGTTTTCAAGTGTAGAATCACAAGCATTGGTTCGTTCACGCGATAAACTGCGCAGCTTGCAACTACTTGCAAAAGCAGGTATCGGCATGCCTAAAACAGCATTTGCTTCTACTCCAAAAAATATCGATAATATATTGCAACAAGTGGGTGGAGCACCTGTTGTTATAAAACTATTGGAAGGAACACAAGGTATAGGTGTTATTCTTGCTGAGACTCATAAATCTGCAAAATCGGTAATAGAGTCCTTCCTTGCCTTAAAGGCCAATATATTGGTACAGGAATTCATTAAAGAAGCCGGAGGTGCTGATATACGGGCATTCATTGTAGATGGGAAAGTAATAGGAGCCATGAGACGACAAGGGTTACCAGGCGAATTCCGTAGCAATCTGCACCGCGGTGGTAGCGCTCAGGTAATTGAACTTTCAAAGGAAGAGCGTGAAACTGCTATTAAATCGGCAAAAAAATTAGGATTGGCTATTGCCGGGGTTGACATGCTACAATCCTCACGCGGACCATTGGTTATGGAAGTAAACTCTTCGCCCGGGTTGGAAGGTATTGAGGGAGCAACCGGAGTAGATATTGCCGGAAAAATTATTGAATATGTGGAACGAAATGAATTTAACCAAGGGGTTTAATAATTGTAGAGTTTAGAATTGGAGAATTGGAGAATTACTCCATTCTAAAAATCTAAAATTCTAAAATTCTAAAATTGAATTAATGGCATACCAACACAGGCTTATACGTATCAATGGTACCGATATTAAACCGGGAAAGTCAGCAACATTGAATTTAAATTTATACCAGTTGCCTACTAAAACGGTTATCGAAATTCCGGTATATATATTTCGTTCTGTTAATCCGGGACCTGTTTTATTAATGTTAGCGGGTATGCATGGTGATGAAATTAATGGGATAGAAATTGTTCGCAGGCTGATTACGCGGGAAGATATACGTTCACCGCTTTGTGGAAGTATCATTGCTATTCCGGTTATTAATATTATATCATTTGTTTCCGGTTCACGTGAACTGCCGGATGGAAGAGATTTAAACAGGTGTTTTCCGGGAAATAAAAATGGTTCTTTAGGCAGCCGCATTGCTTATGATCTTATGAATGAAATTATTCCTCAAATTGATTTCGGCATTGATTTTCATACAGGTGGTGCAAAAATTAATAATTATCCGCAGTTACGTTGTGTGTTTAGTAATAAGATGAATTTGGAATTAGGAAAAAAATTTTCTCCTACAATTATTCTGAATGCTCCTTTCCGTGATAATACATTACGTAAAGAAGCAGCTAAAAGAGGTAAATCTATTTTAGTATTTGAAGGCGGAGAATCCTCACGTTTTGATTATTTATCCATCAATGAAGGGATGAACGGATGTTTGCGATTGATGAAACATTTAAAGATGATTAATCTGGAAATTCCTAATAATCCTACTGTCTTGCTCGAAAAATCTACTTGGGTGCGTGCACGAACCTCCGGATTATTTCATACTTCAAAAACCAATGGAGCACATATTGTTAAAGGAGAAATCATAGGTATGATCTGTGACCCCTATGGGGAGCACCAGGAAAAATTAATTGCACCTAATGATGGGTATATTGTAGGAATAAATAATCAACCAGTAGTAAACCAGGGAGATGCTTTGATACATATTGGTATGGAGGAAGAGTTACTGCAAACTCCAAAGGTAAAGCCGTCCAACAAAAAAAGAATTTAGTTAAACATAATTCTAAAAAACCCGATATGGGATTTTTTCAATCTGTTTTAAAATATAATGTTCTATCTCCTGCACAGAATAAAAACAATTCATTCTCTTCTGTAGGGTTTCCAATGCCTGGTGCGAACGTTTTACAGCGGAAAGATTACTGCGAACTAATTGTATTGCTCTGAAAACAACCAAATTTCCTAATATAAGTTTACCATAGCAACGTACCAACAGCCAACATTTGTAAAAATAAAGTTGCCGGCCTGTAAAATGTAAATAATTAAAAATAATCCGGTTACGCTCTATAATGGCTTTTACTTTTTGAGATTTTAATTTACTAATAGTGGACGATACCGCGTGCATACAAACTGATTGCGGCTCAAAGTAGCATTTCCAACCTACTCTCCATGCACGTATTCCAAGGTCAGCATCTTCAAAATAAAAGGGTGCAAAAATTTCATCAAAGCCATTCAGCGCCAACAGTTTTTTTCTATCTATCAGCGCGTTGGCTCCTGACAGAAAAAAGCTCGGCAGCCAGGTGGAAGCAGGTAGGGAATGTGGAATATAATTATAAGTTCCTTTTATACCTTTAAAGGTCACTTTAGGCAGCTTGGCGGCATCCTGTATATGTTTACCATCATGGCCAACAATTTTGCCCATCACGCCAAACGTGTCCGGTTTCCCAAAATATTTTAATTGTTCTTTAAAGTAATCCGGAGTAAGTTTTACATCTGAATTCAAAGCCAGTACAAGCTCATATTTTGCCGCAAAAATACCTCTGTTGACAGTAGGTGAAAAACCCAGGTTTATATCATTTACAAGCAGGTGTATATCCGGATAGTGTTGTTTTATATGTGCTACTGAATCATCAGCGGAAGCATCATCCACAACAATGATTTCGTGCTCCAACTGTATATACTGTAGAGCTTCTATAACAGAAGGCAAGTTTACCTCCAGCAGATGTTTTCCATTATAATTGGGAATAACAACAGATATGGAGAAGCGCTTACCTGTGTCCATGCTGCTTTATTATTGAAGCTATTTGTAAAGGTGTAACTTCATTCATGCAGTGGCACTGTTGTGGCTGATTCCTGCAGTCACTGCAGGATTTATTCACACAGGCAACAGTTACCTTTTTCCCAACAGGCTGCCACCGGCCGGGATGCATAGAACGTATAGGAGGATATATCCCCACGGCTCCAATACCTGTAGCCGCTGAAATATGCAATGGACCTGTACTTGCTGCAACCAGGCAATCTGCTTTACTGATAAATGCAATAAACTCTTCAAGTGACAATTTACCGGTAATATCTTTCACATGTTCAGGCATGCTTTTTATCCAGTCGGCAAGAATTATTTGTTCCTTATCAGTTCCACTAATAAATAGTTTAAACCTCTCACAGGGAAGCAGATTTGCTAATGCCTTAAAGTTATCCAGGCTCCATTCTCTCGCGCTGGCATTGGATTTAGGATGGAAAATAACATTTATCTTAGTAGAATCTATCAATTCCAAAGTAGCCGGGCTGGCTGAAGGAATTTTTGTAAAGCCGGTAAAAACAGCAAGCTCCTTTAATTCAGGACATCGTTTAATACCTATTCCGGCCAACAATTTACAATTCAGTTGAGCTTCATGTAAATCAGAATTTTTACGGCTTAAACGCACCAGCCTGTTCACCGTAAACCAGTGAAACAAACGGTTTCGTGTTCCGATGCGCAGGTTTATACCAGCCATCTTTGCAAGCTTTGCAATACGTTTATTTGGGAATACGTGTATAATAGCATCTGTATCAAGGGCTTTTAGCTGACGGCATGCTTCTTCATCTTTTAATTTTAATAATTCATCAGCATTCAGGAATGTGTCTATGTGCTCACAACAGTTAATGACGGACTGTGTATATGTTTTTCCCAGAAAAATTATTTCTGTACCAGGGTAATACTTTTTTATAAGCCCGCATACCGGTAATGTAAGAATCACATCACCAATTGCATCGGTACGGCTGATAATTATCCGTTTAATATTCTCTTTGCTCCGTAAACCTTTGGAATTATGCAATGTTCTTAATTGCTTATATTTTAAATATGTTGCATATGCAGAAATACGACTGATAGAAAAACCAGCCTTACCATCAAGAATACCCAATTTAAGAATATAATCACGCAAAAATTTAACAACAGGACTTAGATAAAGACGAAACACAGAGGCGGTTTTCCCTTCTTTGTACTGTGCTCTTGCCAGTATATCTGTAAAATAATATACTTGTTTATAATGATCGTCTGTGGTATAATAGCTATAGTGCAAACAATCTCCAGCTAACTTTTTCACCTGTTTAGTTGAAACTGATTTTAATTTCTCATGAATAGTTCCTTCCCAATAAGTATCTCTCCGGTCAAAAATCCTGACCTTCGTATCCGGGAACCAACCACAATGTTTAATCCATTTACCGCAATAATTGGTCAAACGGTTAAATTCACATGAACTAAGCTCTCCTTTCTGTTTTACTTCCCGGATGGATTCTTTTAATTTGTCAGACAACTCTTCATCAGCATCAAGTGATAAAATCCAATCATATACTGCCTGTGAATTGGCAAAGTTTTTTGTAGCGGAGTAACCTTCCCATTTGTGCTGAATAAAATTTACTTTATAATGATTACAGATATTTGCAGTTTTATCCGTTGAGAAAGAATCTACAACAACTATATCATCCGCAATCCCTTTTACTGATTCAAGGCAACGTCCAATATTTTTTTCTTCATTAAATGTAATAATAACAACTGAAAGCTTTGGCATTCCTATGTTTTATAATTTTAGAGTGCAGTAAAAATACAAATATTTACTCTTACTCTATCTTTATATTTGAGACTCACTTGCCACAAATTACATGAATTTTTTGCTGACTCCATTCCAACACAATTTTTTTATTAAAACCAGAATAGCTAAATTCGTTGTTTAAGTTTTCGCTTTTTTTAACAAAAAATCTTTTGATGTATCAAACATTTTTATTTAATTCGTTTTCTAATTTTTAAAAAACATGAATAAACAAATAATACATTTTTCAGTTGCTATAACAACAACCTTAGCATTTATATCCTGTCAGAGTGATGTAAAAAAAGAAAATGCACCAGTATTGAGTGCCGGTTTCGATATAGAAAATATGGATAAAACAATAAAACCAGCCGAAGACTTTTATCAATTTGTGAATGGAAACTGGCTCAAGAACAATCCGATACCTGAATCAGAAAGCCGTTGGGGAAGCTTTAATGAGCTGCATGAGAAAAATACTGTGAAACTAAGATCTATTCTGGAAGAAGCGGCATCTGAAAAAAATGCTCCGGCAGGAAGTAATAAACAAAAAATCGGAGATTTTTATTCTATGGCAATGGACTCCGTAAAATTAAACAAAGATGGAGCCGCACCATTAAAAGAGGAGCTTGAAATTATTGAAAAAATAAAAACAAAAGATGATGTCATCAAAGAAATAGCACATTTACATTCTATTGGTATTTCGGCATTATTTATTGGCTATGTTGGACAGGACCCCAAAATCAGCACACTATACATACCTCAATTATATCAGGGCGGTATCGGATTGCCAGATAGAGATTATTATACCAACACAGATAAACGTACTTTAGACATTCAAAAAGCTTACATGGAGCACCTTGAAAATATGTTTAAATTGTTAGGAGATAAAGAAGGTGCGGCAAAGAAAAATGCTAAAACAGTATTTAACATTGAAGCTAATCTTGCAAAAGCTTCCATGACCAATGTTGAATTACGTGATCCTGAAAAACAATACAATAAGAAAACTTACCAGGAACTTGCTGCTATTACACCTAATATCAACTGGATGACTTACCTCACAGCTGTTGGTGTTAAGGAAATCACAGATGTAATTGTATGCCAGCCTGCATTTTTCACAGAAGTTTATCATTCATTTGATAAAGTTCCTGTTCAGGATTGGAAAACCTATTTACGCTGGACATTGGTTGATCAAACATCTGATAAATTAAGTGATGATTTTGTAAATGAAGATTTTAAATTCAATGGTACCATCATAGAAGGTACTCCTACTTTAAAATCCCGCTGGAAACGTGCTTTAAAAGCAACAGATGAATCATTGGGTGATGCTCTTGGACAAGTGTTTGTTGAAAAACATTTTTCTGAAGAAAGCAAAAAACGTGTTGCCCAAATGGTTGAAAATCTTATTACTGCTTATAAAGAGCGCATCAATACCCGCGATTGGATGAGTGCTGAAACAAAAAAACAAGCATTTGCGAAATTAGATAAGGTAATGAAAAAATTTGGTTACCCTGATAAATGGAAAGATTATTCTACCTTGGATATTAAGAAAGATTCCTATATACAAAATTGTATGCGTGCAAATAACTATGCATTCAGAGAGATGATCAATAAGCTTGGCAAACCTGTTGACCGTACTGAGTGGGGTATGACTGCTCCTACTATTAATGCATACTACAATCCGTCTATGAATGAAATTGTATTCCCGGCAGGAATTATGCAACCGGTATTTTTCAACCCGGATGCCGATGATGCTGTAAATTACGGATGTATGGGAGCAATTATTGGTCATGAGTTAACACATGGTTTTGACGATCAGGGGGCACAGTTTGATGCCGATGGTAATCTTAAAAACTGGTGGACAGAAGAAGACCTTGCAAAATTCAAAGAAAAAACAGCAATGCTGATAAAACAGTTTAATGAATATGAAGCCATTGATGGTATGCATGTAAAAGGTGAACTTACATTAGGTGAAAACATTGCTGATTTGGGAGGGCTAACAATAGCATATTATGCACTAAAAAAATCAATGGAAGGAAAACCTGCTCCTGAAAAAATTGATGGATTTACTGTGGAACAACGTTTCTTTATGTCATGGGCTCAAGGCTGGAGAGGAAATATGCGTCCGGAATATTTAAAGAATATGTTACAAACCAATCCTCATTCTCCTGGTAATTTCCGTGGTAATGGGCCATTGACAAATATGCCGGAATTTTACGAAGCTTTTGGTGTTAAGGAAGGCGACAAAATGTACCGCCCTAAAGAGCAAAGAGCAGAGATTTGGTAATTAATTTTGTTTGTTGTTAATTTGCTTTA
>JAHEXZ010000168.1 GCA_023251835.1 Bacteroidota bacterium
CGTTTGTCCTTCACAGATGGTAGGAGAGTTGACAGCAACAGTTGGTAAAGGAGTAACAGTAACTGTTGCAACAGCCGTATTGCTGCAACCATTGGTAGTACCGGTAACGGTATAAGAAGTAGTAGAGGCAGGTGTAGCATCAGCGGTGTTGGTTCCAGTGGAAGTAGCTCCAACACTCCAGGTATAAGATGTAGCACCCGTTGCAGTTAGGTTAGCCGTTTGTCCTTCGCAGATGGTGGGAGAGTTCACGGCAACAGTGGGTTTAGGATTTACAGTAACAGTATATGAGCTTGGAGCACCCACACATCCGGCTAAAGTAGGTGTAACAGTTATTGTACTTGTTAAAACTGTAGAACCGGTGTTGGTAGCAGTAAAAGCAGCAATGTTTCCAGTTCCGCTTGCAGCCAGGCCAGTAGCAGTATTTGAATTGGTCCAGGTGTAAGTAGCGCCAGCAGGAGTAGTTGTAAAGCTAGTAGCAGCAACAGTGCTTCCCGGACATGTTGTAACATTAGCCGGAACAGTAACGGTAGGAGCAGGATTAGTAGAAGTGATTGTAACAGTGCTTGTTGCTGTGGTTCCGCAAGTAGCATTATTTGCTGTAACAGTATAAGTGCCAGTGCAAAGACCTGTTATTGATGGAGTTGTTGCTCCGTTGCTCCATGAATAAGTATAAACACCATCTCCTCCACTTATAGAACTAACAGTAGCTCCACCATCACATGAGCTTGGGCAACTTGTATTAGTTCCAGTTGTGGTAATAGCCAAAGGTCCATACAGTTTAACATATCTTGTCATGGTAGAAGGGCATGCTCCACCTATTGTAGCAGTAATTGCATACGTGCCGGGAGTAGTGTAGGTCTGGGCAGGAGGAGTTGACCCTGTATAGGTAGTTCCATTTCCAAAAGTCCAGGTGGGAATTCCTGTTGATGTATTTGTGATATTCACTGTGACAGAAGAGCCACAAGTAACTGTAGAAGGATTTATTGTAAAACTGGCAACAGGGGAAATTTGTGCAGTTCCTTGCCATGTAAAATCAAATCCAGTTCCATTTGCTGAAAAATTGTTTATTCTTATAGTATAAGTTTGACCTGCAACACCATTTAAGGTGGCATTAAACTCACCACTATTTGAACTTCCTGTCATTCCAAAGTTGAGACCTGTAGCAAATGCATAGTTATAATTGCAGCTTATTTGAGTCCCAAGACACCCCGAAGTATTATTATATAAAGCCCAGTCAAATTCAGTAGAACTGTTGACAGGATCTCCTGTCCAGGCAATTGTTCCGTTTTGTGTTACTGTAAATGTAATAAACATATCTTGTGCAGGAGAGCTTCCTGGTCCGCTAAAACAGCTTGGTTTGCTTCCAGAGCCGGTATAGGAGCTCATGCTTGGGATATTAAGTGTACTGGTTATGTCACAATAAGGAATTGCATTAGTACATTCATCACCTGCACTCGTATTGGTTGGTGTATAAGAATTAACACATAATTGAAATGTTCCCTGGCTTCCTGATGTTGAAGCAATTGAAATTCTTATCGTTGTGCCAATTGGCAATGCATCAAGGAGTGTAATAGCGTTTGAACCAGTTGCTGAATTACAGAAATCAATTGATGCATCCCCGCAAGGGCTGGAATCAATAATAAGTACTGCGTTTTGCAATGTTGCAGGGGTAAGAGTAATCTGGTTGTTTGTTCCTGTAGTTGTATATTGATACCATACAAAATTAACAGGGCTGCTGTTACAACTTGTAACAATTCCATCGCTGGTAGCTCCAACCGTTGTTCCATTTACACAAGCTGTTCCTCCAGAAAGATTTATCGGAGTGGCTGTAGAACAATTATCAGATTGTGAGTACAGCTGTAAACCTGCAAATAAAAAAATCGGAAATAGTAATAATTTTTTCATTAAAGTGATAGGTTATAATTTTTAATTGCTTTTGGTAGAAATATGTTTAAAAAGCTCTAATTTCTCATGGCGGTGGGCTATTGTAGACTTAGACAAAATCATTATTTTAATATTCTCTTTATAATTAATGTAAATTATTTTGTTCTCATCTCTGTTTTTTTCTATTTCATCGATGATATTGATATCAATTTGGGGATTGATTCTGGAATTTATAATTTGAAATTGAAAGGTACCTAAAGCTTTCTCCCAGCGATTTTTTAATAATTCTTTTTCTTCTTCACTTTTTTCGTTCTGAATTTTTTTAGATGAAGTTTGAGCCTTAATAGGCTGTATAATAATCAATGCGAAAAGAATAATGGCGTATTTCATATTTTTTGGATTCATATTTTCCGAAGGTTTTTTGTTGTTTAACATTATTCCATATTGTTGATAGAGTATAAGGATTTGGAATCAGAGTTTGTATTAAGCAGTAAACGCATTGAAGACAAAAAAGAACCTGTCTCAAAAAGTGCTGAGAATCTTATTGTTAATATTGGAGATTTTAGTTTAAGAATTAAACTGCTGAAAAGAAATAAAGCAAAGTGGTTGTAATTGAAGCTATTCATCCCCGTTTCTAATTAAAATTTAGAAGCGGTTAGGGATTCTTATTTTTTGAAAAATAATTCCTTTAGGGTGCTCACTTCAATAAAAAGATCTAAATACTGTTTGAAATTGTAAGTTTTTTTGTAAAAAATATAAAATTATGAAACATATCTCGGTAAATAATCGTTTAAGGTCTCTTTTTAAGAGACGAAAGTTATAAATTTTTTTTCAAAAGTCAAAAAATAATACATTTTTTTATTAACAATTATCATTTGATAAAATTGAAAATGAGTTAATTGGGCTTTTTTTTAGATTTATTAAGGAGAGATTTATAACTGATGTTACGCAAAGAAAAAGATTTAAAAATGATAGACTTTTATACTTGTAATGGACAAGAGAATTGATAAAGAAACATACTCTCAGTTATACCGCAGCGTTGAGCATTATTTTTTTCGTAAA
>JAHEXZ010000078.1 GCA_023251835.1 Bacteroidota bacterium
AGTAGTAAATGTACCGCAATACCAACGCCTGAATTACGCTAAGATTTATAATGATATAGATTTGGTGTATGCACAAAATGCAGCAGGGCTGAAATTTGCTTTTAACATACATGCAGGCGGTAAGCCGGACGCAATCATAGCAAGATATACAGGAGCTGATTCTATTGGAATTACCGGAAGCGGTCAATTACAGATTTATACAGCTTTGGGTAATTTAACTTTTGAAGCACCGCATGCTTTTCAGGTGGATAGCAGCCAAAATATTATTTCTGTAACCTGCGGCTGGGATGTGGATAGCAATGAAGTGAGATTTTCATTGCCGGGCGGATTTAATGGGCATTTGCCGTTTGTGATTGTGGCGGAGCAGGGGAATGGCGCGCAAGCTCCTGCCAGTAATGGCAACTTACTCTGGTCAACACATTTTGGCGGAACGGCTTACGACCAAGCAAACGGGGTGACAACAGATTCATTTGGAAATCAGATTATTGCTGGTATTACGTTGAGTCAGCCTTCAACATTTCCACTTTATAACGGACTTCAAAACTCAAACAATTCAACAGATGGAGTGGCTTTTGTTTCAAAATTTGATACAGACCACAAACAAATTTTTACAACATTTTATGGCGGAACTATGCTTAATACAGCTCTGGATGTAAAGGTAAATAGTTCAGACGATATTTATTTTGTCGGTTATTCATCTTCATCGTTTTATCCTACTAAAATTGAAATAGGAGCAAGCAACGATACATCATATAATAGCCCTTCTGTAAATTCTACGAATGGAGTAATTACAAAACTGAGTTCAGATGGAATGAATAAAAAGTGGTCAAGGTATTTCGGTGGCAATTATTTTTCCAGTGTTCAGAATATAGATTTTGACGGAAGTGGGAATTTTTATATAGTCGGTTATGTTCAAAGTTTCGGATCACCTCCTGAAAACTTCCCCTTTAAATCATATACAGGTGCATATTATAAAGGATCTGCTTCTGGTGCGGATGCTTACATATCTAAATTTAATTCGGCTGACAGCCTTATTTGGTGCACAGCTTATGGTGGTTCAGGCTATGAAAGAGCACTCAGCGTTAAAAGTATAAATAATGGAAGTATCATTATTTCTGGTTATACTAATAGTAGCAATTTTGAAACATATAGTCAGAGTATAAGTCAATATAAAGATTCAATTCTTGGAGGAACTTCCGATGTTTTTCTGCTAAAATTTGACACAAACGGTGTTAGACAATGGTCGACATATATAGGAGGCAGCAGTGATGAGGGAGATAAAGTAACACCTCAAAGTAATATTACAACCAATAGTAACAATCATTTATATTTTTGTGGCTATACAGCAAGTACCGATTTATATACTTTAAATCCACTGGCAGGTCATTCGACACTACAAGGAACAACAGACGGTTTTATAATGGAATTTGATGCGAATGATGCAATTCTTTGGAGCACATATGTAGGCGGAACGGACCAAGACCGATTGAATGCAATAACAATTGCATCAGGCGATAATTTCTATACAACAGGGACATCAAAGAGTTCTGATTACGATATTGTACCTTATCCGGGTTCATATAATCAAGGAACCTTAGGAGGCAGTTTCGGCACTTTTGGTGAAGACGTTGTTCTTACCGCTTTTACTCCTGCTCGTCAAATTATGTGGTCAACGTTCTTAGGTGGAACAACTTATAATGGTGATGGAGATGTAGGCTTTGACCTTGCCATAGATAATGATAATGTATATGTTACAGGTGTTAACGGATGTGCGATGTTTGATACCGCTACAGATGCACCTTTCCCGGTGATTGATTATGGAAATGGAGCATATTTTGATCCGACATTCAATTATGCAACCGGAAATCCCGCAGCAGACGCTTTTATAGCATTGTTTAATATATCGTCAATTACTGGAATAGCAGAATTACACACCAGTAAAGAAAATCCATATTTTCTCTATCCTAATCCTACTGGTGATGATGTTTATATTAAAAGCATCAAAGCAAATGAAATTTCTCAATTAATTATTTATGATGTAACCGGTAGAATAATTCAAACATACTCACCAAAAAGAATTTCTCAAGGAAGTGAACTAAGAATACCTTTTGGAGCATATTCTAATGGTTATTATATAATAAGTATTATAGGTAAGGACAGTAAAAGATTTTCTTTACCTTTAATCAAACAATAAAATTTTTAACGCTCACAGATTTTTCTGTGAGCGTTTTTTAAAATAGCAAAGAAATGAATAAAACAGTTTTAAATTTTTTATTTGTAATGCTGTGTGTAAACCCTATATATGCAAAGGTTTGGGGTGGTTTTATTTCCGAAAAACATATATCTGGTTATACCTATCAGGTATCTATCACTACGTTTGTAGTTCCCTCAAGCGCGCAAGATGTGCAGGGAATGGTTATATATTATGGAGATGGCAGTTCGGAAATAATTACACGCTTAAATAATGGAGCTATAATGGAAAACAATATTAAAAAGAGTGTTTATATAGGAACACATACATATTCGGGAATTGGTCTGTATACATTAACCACCAATGGCACTACCCGAACAGCAGGAATTATGAATATTTCCAACTCTATAGACGCAGATTTTTATTTAGAATCTAATATCTATGTATTTGATCCCTTTACAGATTGTGTAAGTAATGGCATTGATTTCGATAGGATGCCAATAAGTACAATAACAACAGGAAATAAATATAGGAGCGATTTACCTTTAATTTTTACGGATAATGATAGCCTATCATTCAGTATTGTTCCTTGTATGATAGGTGGCACTCCAATTTTTGGTTATTATATTCCAAGTGGCTTTGTTATAAATCCGAAAACAGGCCAATTAAAATGGGATAATCCCGCCCCTTCGTATGGTGGGACTTGGGATTTTGCTATTAAAGCTGAAAAATGGCGGAAAGGAATTTTAGTTGGCTCAACTCTTTTTGATTTTTTGCTTACAGTTAATGCTGATACAACGGCTCCTTTTAATTTTAATTTATCAGAACCATGTATTGTGGATATTGATAGTAATTATATATGTACTGTAAACTCTGGTGAACCAGTTAATATAAGTATTTCATATACTAATAGTAATATACAGGAGTATAGTGAACTAAACTATTTACAGAATCCATGCAATGTTGTTAGTACAACTGACAGTATATATTTTACTTGGATACCTGATAACGCAAACGCACGAAAATATCCATATAAAATTACATTTAGAGGTACTCAATTGGAAAGTGGGAATCTGATTTACAGAGATTATACGTATTTAATTAATGTCCTTGGCATGTTGATAGATAGTTGCCCTTCTCCACCAATATTACAAATAGGAGAAAATCTATCAAAAGAAAAACGGTTAATTAATTATCCTAATCCAGCTATGAATCAAATTACAATTGAGTTAACGGGTATATCAAAAGATGTTTTACTGGAAATAAAAAACATGCTTGGCGAAACAGTGTGTTCGGAGCAACTAAGGCAACAGACTACCAAGGCTATAAGCATTGATGTTTCTATGTTTGCTACTGGTGTATATTTTTTGCAGGTGCAAAGTGATGGGGATGTTTTGAGTAAAAAATTTGTGAAGCAGTAACTACGGCTGGAAGCCGGCTAAAAAAAGCGGAGTCGGGGTAAAGCCCCCTGGAAAAGAGATGAGTGGGATCATCCTCCTAAACCATAGAAAAGGAGAGATATCTACATACTATTTATTCAAGAATAAGCAGCATCTCAATGTGAGGTAATGAATCTTCCAGGTATTCTTCTCCAACTGTTTTAAATCCAAAATCAGAATAAAATTTTATAAGATAACTCTGAGCGCTGATGCGGATAGGAACAGCACCTAATTGTTCGGCAATGAATTCAAGTGCATTCTTAACAAGTATTTTACCAGCACCTGTACCTCTTGCTTTTTGTGGTGTAACAACACGACCTATGGAAACTTCATCATAGGCAATTCCTGCAGGAAGTATACGTGCATAAGCAATAAGCTCTCCGCCTGGGTTGTACCCCATCAAATGAAATGCTTTTAAATCTTTACCATCAGCGTCCTGGTAAGGAGCATTTTGTTCAACCGAAAATACAGCAAGGCGAAGCTGAAAAATTTCATATAGCTCTTTAGTGGTAAGTTCTTCGAATGGTTTTATTTTCCAACTGATTGTCATTTGAACTTAATAACAGACTGTTTTTATTAACGAATAAAATATCTCAAAAAATAGTATTCTATATGTTTGTATAATAATAGTCCCATCGCTGCTCCAAAGCTGTTTGCAATAATATCAAACCAACTGGCACTTCTTCCTTCAAACAGCGTTCCCTGCATTATTTCAAGTAAACCACCATAAATAATACAAATTACAAATGCACTTATTTTTGCCGACCGTTGTAATCTGGTGAAGCTGTTTTGCAGCAAAAAACCTCGAATAGTTAAAACAATCAGCACAAAGAAAACTCCTGCATGAACAAATTTATCAAAACTAATAAGTTCCAGAAAAGATACGTGCGGAATATCCCTGCCCGGGATTGCACATAGAATAAAAATGATCAAAGCCCACAGCAGTGACCACCAGGTGTATTTGAAAAACATAACAACCTCTCCCCTATATCCCCTCTCCACAGGAGAGGGGACTTTTTATATTAAAAAATTTTGTCCCCTCTCCTGTGGAGAGGGTTAGGGAGAGGTGGTGTTAATGCCCAACCAACGCTTTATAATCAGCAGCACTTAATAAGCTATCCGTCTCAGAAGCATTACCAACAGCTACTTTTATCATCCATCCTTGTCCGTATGGATCTTTATTTACGGCTTCAGGATTAGTTTGCAAACCAGGGTTTACTTCCAACACTTTACCTGAAACAGGCATAAATAAGTCGGAAACGGTCTTAACAGCTTCTACTGTTCCAAAAAGATCTTCCTTTGCAAGCTCTTCGCCTTCGGTTTCAATTTCTACATAAACAATATCGCCTAATTCACCTTGAGCAAAATCAGTAATTCCGATGTAAGCAGTATCACCTTCTAACCTAATCCATTCATGGTCTTTAGTATACTTTAAATTTTCAGGGAAATTCATAATCTATAATGGTTTAAAAATTTTTAATGCGGCACAAATATAATTATATTGTTAAACTGTTAAGTAGTTATCTGCTTAAATTGTTTCTGTCCTCGTTCCCAAATCCCTCTCCGAACTCCAAACGCCCTACTCCAAACTAACCAAGATTCTTCGTAAATTTGTAACCTGATATAAAAAAGATAGCAAATGACTAAACCCAGCTTTGATGAAATATATATGGAACTGGCAGAAAATCTTGCCAAGCGCTCCCATTGTGTGAAAGCCAAAGTGGGTGCTGTGCTTACAAAAGATACTCGAATTATTTCTTTAGGATACAATGGCCCACCTGCCGGAACCCATAACTGTGATGAGGAATGGCCGGATACAGGTTGTCCGCGCGATAGCAAAGGCAGCTGTTCATTGGCTTTACATGCCGAACAAAATGCCATCCTTTATGCAGCAAAAAGCAGCGTAACTATTGAAGGCTCAACCTTATATGTAACACTTTCGCCTTGTATCTCTTGTGCAAGAGTGATTTATACACTTGGAATTAAAAAGGTGTATTACTTAAATTCTTATGCTGACTTTAAAGGACTTTCAAGTGATGAAGGCGTTGATTTTCTTAAAAAATTTGGAGTGGAGGTAGTTCGTTATACCAAACCTTTATAACCTAAACTGAGTAATCGGTTTTAACATTAAATTGCTTTTTTTAACGCTGTTTCACCCTTTTCTTTTATCTAAAAACAATACATTTGTAACATACAGAAAACTGTATACTTCCAGCTTTTATTAATATGGAATAATTTGTTTATTGAACTAAATGAACCGCCCTAAATTATATATATATCTTCCTATTGTTTTTTCCCTTGTTTTAATTCTTGGAATTTTTATCGGAAATACTTTTCAGCTAAACAAAAAGCTGGGAGCTATTACTATTGACGCTGACAACAAGTACAACAAAATAGAAGAGATTTTACAATATGTTGAACAGGAATATGTTGACACCATCAATCGTGGTCAGTTGGTTGAAAAAACCATTGTATCAATGCTTGAAAATCTTGATCCTCATTCCAGCTATATTACCGCAAGTGAATTGCAGGCTAATAATGAACCTTTAAAAGGAAACTTTGAAGGAATCGGAATTGAATTCAATATTGTAAATGATACAATATGTGTTGTTGCTGCTATTCCCGGAGGACCGGCTGCTTCAGTGGGCATACTGGCGGGGGACAAAATAGTGAAAGTAGAGAGGGAAACAGTAGCAGGAATAAAAATCACCAATAAAGATGTACTTGCTAAATTAAAAGGAAGAAGCCATACAAAAGTAAAGCTGGGCATTTTCCGCAGGGGTAAATCTAAACTGCTTGACTTTACCATTACACGTGGCACAATTCCTATTTATAGTGTTGATATTGCTTATATGTTAAGCCCTAAAGCAGGGTATATTAAAATCAGTCGTTTTGCTGCTACGACTTACGATGAATACCTTACAGCCTTTAATAAGCTGAAAAAACAGGGAATGCAGCAATTGGTGGTTGATCTTCGTGGAAATGGTGGTGGCTACTTAAATACAGCAGTTGATATTGCCGATGAGTTTTTAAATGATGGTAAAGAGATTGTATATACACAAGGCAAAGCCCGGCCCCGAAAAGCTTACAAAGCATCCCGGAAAGGTAGTTTTGAAGATGGTAAATTAATCATTCTTATTGATGATGGCTCTGCATCTGCCAGCGAAATTTTGGCTGGTGCTGTTCAGGATAATGACAGAGGAATTATTGTTGGCAGACGCTCTTTCGGAAAAGGACTTGTTCAGGAACAAACAGAATTTAGCGATGGTTCTGCCATGAGACTTACCATTGCCCGCTATTATACACCCACTGGCCGGTGTATTCAAAAACCTTATGATGATGGGGTGGAAGCCTATTTTAATGAAGAATTTAAACGTTACGAAAATGGTGAACTTGAAAATTCAGATAGCATGAAAATTGCCGATTCATTAAAATTTATAACACCAGGTGGTAGAGTTGTATATGGATGTGGTGGTGTTACCCCTGATATGTTTGTTCCCCTTGATACAACCGGACGCACACACTATCTAAGCGAAGTAATATATAATGGGATTATAAATGATTTTGCATTTGATTATGCTGATAAGGAAAGGAAAAAACTAAATGAATTTAAGTCTGCTAAACTTTTTAACGAAACATTTATTATAACAGATGAATTATATCAGAAATTTGTTGATTATTCAAAAAAGAATAAAGTTGTTGCAAATCTCTCACAAATAAAAGCTTCCAGCGAATTAATCAAGACGCAACTCAAAGCATTAATTGCAAGAAACATCTGGGGCAATGAAGGCTATTATCCTGTTATTCAAAGAAAGGATAACGTTATTAAGAAAGCATTAGAAGAACTTGCAAAATAAAATATACTATGCTTGTAAAATAAAAAAGCATCTCGCATGATTATGCAGGATGCTTTTTTTACTGTTTTGAAAAAAATTAGTGTTTTTTCTCTCCTTCAGAATGTTCAGCTTTAGCAGGCTCTTCAGTTTTAGCTGGTTCTGTTGCAGCGGGTTCAGTTGTAGCAGGAGTAGCTGCTGAATCAATAGCAGTAGTTAGGCTTTGGCTGGCAGCATTGAATAATGAATCCATTTTTGCTTTTGCTTCTGCTTCTAATTTTGCTTTTTCTTCTTCGCTAGGTCCGCATGCAACGAATGAAAACATACTTGCTACGACAACCAATGTTAATACTTTTTTCATTTTGGTTTTTGTTTGTTTTTGTTTAATTAGTTATTAGTATCTGGGGCGCAAAGATATATAAAAAATCAATACCAAATCACTGATTATGAATTTCCCAAAACTCGCAAACAAAAATACGAAGTTAATTTTTAAGGAGTTGGGGTAAAAAAAATGTCAATTAACCAATAAACCGTTAACCCCAAATAACCACTTAACTCTTCACTAAACTCAGAATAGAATCAAAAATCCATCGGCCATCTGTATTGCTTAACTCAGTATCTGTAGCACGTTCAGGATGGGGCATCATTCCGAACACATTTTTACCTGCATTACAAACTCCGGCAATATTTTCAACAGCACCATTTGGGTTAGCAGCATCAGTAACGGTACCATTTTCATCACAATACCTGAAAAGTACCTGTCCGTTTGCATTCAGTTTTTTCAATGTTTCTTCATCCGCATAATAACGGCCTTCTCCATGAGCAATAGGTATCTTTAAAGCCTTACCTGCCGGAATTTCTGAGGTAATTAAAGTATCATTATTTTCGGCCTTAATAAATACATTTTTACATATAAATTTACGTTCGGTATTGTGTAATAATGCCCCCGGCACAAGTCCTGCCTCACATAATATCTGAAAACCATTACAAACACCTAATACATAACCTCCTTTACCGGCAAATTCAATCACCTTTTCCATAATAGGTGAAAAACGGGCAATAGCTCCGGAACGCAAATAATCACCATAGGAAAAGCCTCCCGGGAGTACGACAAAATCAACCCCTTTCAGGTCTGTATCTTTATGCCATAACTCTACAACTTCCTGCCCCATAATATCTCTCAATACATATATCATATCCTGATCGCAGTTTGATCCAGGAAAAACAACCACTCCGAATTTGTTCATAATCAACTAAAATTAAATTTTCACTTATTGCAAAGATACAAAAACAAGCAAAGAAAAAACAGGCTGTGCTGGAAGTTGGGTGAGAAGCTGGAATTTCACACTTTTTCATTTTTACAGATAATCAAGCAGATGGTTCGTAAAAATGGCTATGAGTAACAATACAAATAACACTTCGCCCCATTGTAATTTTTTTATTTTTAAGAAATAGTTTGAGCAAAATACAGATGCCGGAATAGCCAGCACAGAAAAATTCCGCAATGTTATTTCAGGGGATAAAAACACGGATAATAAAGAAAAAGCAGTAAGCCATAATAGTAATATAATTCCCTTTTTATTTTTTTGAGTAGCTTCTGAAAAACCAGTAAACAATTTTCCGAATGAGAAAAAAACAAGCACCAAACTTGCACACAGCATAAAATAAAAACCTGCTGAAAAACCTAACTGTGAATGTTCAGGATTGGAGTAAAATAATTTGATTGTCCATAAATTTCCCAGCATATCATTCCAAAAATAATAGGTAAATACAAAAGTATAAGGAAGCAAAACTCCAATAAAAGAAATTACCCATTCACGCCAGTTAAAAGGACGAAACAAAATAAAACCAATACCTAACAGAGGAAAAAAAACAATACCCGGAAAATAAAAAAGAGTAGAAATTGAAAGCAAAAATCCTGCATCAAAAGCATTTGAAAAGGCTGTATCTTTTCTGTAAGAGCTTACTAATTTATGAATAGACAAGAGAATAAAAAAATTAGCAAATAATAACGGATATGCCGTTAATAATACCGTATCACTACTCATAAATACAATATAAAGCAGTGCCGGCAAAAAAGAAGGTTTTGTTAATATTTCATTTTCATTTACAATATAGTTGAGCAGAAATGCTTCCGCCAGCATTATCAAAAAAGCAATAAAAACAGCAATAGTATTTATTCCATTGAACCATTTTATTACCATATTATAAAGCGGCATCCCAATGTCTGTTACCTCATGTGTAATAAAAAAAACAGCTATCCATAATACCAAAGCAAACAATGGCAGTAAAACAAAAGAAGATGGACTATTATTTTTAAAAAAGCGTATTAACATATATTCATTTTATAAAGCTGGCTAATTTTAAAACGCAATACCCCATCAAAAACGAGCTAATCTTCAGAAAGCCAAAGAAATACACCAAGCAAACCTGCTTAAATTAATTTATAACTCCATTCAATTAAGAATTACAAATTAATTTAAAATTCATCAGGCTATAAAATTAATTTAAAAAAGTACGTGTTGTAAATAAAATTTGTAATTTTGACCTTGTTAATTAAAGCCATATAATTTATGAATTGGACAGATATTTTTAACGGTATTGGAGACTTTTTTCAATGGTCATTTAAGCTTATAAAAGGCTTAGGCAATGGCCCAAATCTTTTTTTCTGGTTGTTAATAGCTGCATTAGTGCTGGTTTGGTTGCGTATGCAGGCGAATTATAATAAAGAAGCTGAAAAAAATAATACGATCAAGTAAAGCAAGTTTTTGCCTGAAAATATAGTAAAAAGGCTGTACTTTCTATTGAAGGTACAGTCTTTTTTATGAATGAAAATCTGATTTTTATTTTAAAGTAAGACTTGTTTCACCAATAACGGCATTGTCACAGCCAATGGTAATCTGATATTTGCCCGGCACAAATTCATTAGGACTTTCACAATAAACAGCTACAGAAAGCTCTTCATTCCTGTATTGAATCTCTTCTTTTCCGGCAAAATAGCCTTTAGAGCCGTTAAAGGTGAACATGTTGCCGGAATCAGGAGATTTACAAATCTCTTTTCCGTCTGGAGATACAATACGAACATAAATAATTCTGCCACCGCTTTTTGCTATCTTATTTTCGCCTAATACAAAGGAAACTTTAATCTTTTCTACACGTGATGCTCTTTCTGTTTCTACTTCTTTTTTACCGCCCGACTTTAATTTTATTCCCTGTGCTACCGGCTGTGCAGCTTTTAAAACAGAACCCAGGTTCACTGTATTTTGTAACACATCCTTATCTTTTGCAAGTTTTGATGTTAATCCTTTCTCTGCATGTAAATCAGCACTTACTTTTTCTTTTTCTGCTAATATTGTTTGATTCAGGGTATTTAAAGAATCTATTTCTTTTACATAGTGTTTCATTATTTTTCGTAAAGTAGCAACCTCTTTACGCAGTTTTGTAATAATGGCTGCATCATTTTTGTGTTTTTCGGCTTGTTCCAATAACTGGGCAATCTCAGCACGTTTAGCCTCCAGCTCTATCTGCATTGCTTTGTCATTGGTTTGCAGCGTAGCGTACTCTTCCTGCAATTCAAGTAAGTCAGCCTTAACATTATCCCGCTCAAGTGTCACCTGCTCTTTTATAACCACTTCAGTGTTTGCACGTCCGCGTTCAAACAACCAAAGCCCTAGAAATATTCCATTTCCTAGAAACAATACTATTGATATAATTATCCAAAGCTTGTTATTTGACTTTTCTTTCTGATTACTTTCCATATTATAGCGGATTATTTTTTATATTTATTTTGCAAAAGTAATACTTATTTTTTTATTGTATCTATCATTGTTATGCTAACCGATTTTATTGCACTTATCTTTCCCAATACTTGTGCTGCCTGTGGGAAAAGCCTGCATAAAAATGAACAAAGCATTTGTACTTACTGCGCGTATCATTTACCTAAAACTAACTTTCATCTTGATAGTAATAATCCTGTAGCAAAAATTTTTTGGGGACGTATACCAATATATTCTGCAGCATCTTATTATGGTTTTAATAAAGGAGGTAAAGTTCAACATCTGATTCACCAGTTGAAATATAAGGGACAAAAACATGTTGGTATCACTGTGGGGAAATTGTATGGCCATGAACTCAGCTATTGTGATGATTTTAATACGGTAAACACCGTTATACCTGTTCCTTTACACCCCAAAAAGCAAAAAAAAAGAGGGTATAACCAAAGTGATTGTTTTGCAGAAGGACTGGCCCAGAGTATGAATGCAGAAGCCGATTTAAAAGTATTATACCGGGCTGTTGAATCAGACAGCCAGACAAAAAAATCGCGTTTCAGCCGCTGGCAAAATGTAGAATCTGTTTTTCAGCTACAGAATACAGAAACACTGGCAGGTAAACATGTATTATTAGTTGATGATGTAATAACTACGGGAGCTACTCTGGAAGCATGCGCTCAAACACTTTTGCAAGTGCCGGATATAAAAGTGAGTATTGTTGCTATTGCTTATGCGGGGAATCATTAAATTAATCCGAAGTTATTCATTTAAACCCCTAACCTCCTAATTTATAAATAAATTAACGATCCCGCTTTTTAGGAGTAATGACTAAAGGATTTACGGTAAGTTCTGCGTATTGTTTTCGATTTTTATAAATATCAATGGCTGTATAAACGGCTTTACGAAACGATTCTTCAGAAGCCATATTTTTACCGGCAATGTCATAGGCTGTGCCATGGTCAGGTGAGGTTCTTACAACAGGTAAACCAGCTGTAAAATTAACGCCAGCATTAAAAGCTACAGTTTTAAAGGGAATTAAGCCCTGGTCGTGGTACATGGCTAACACGGCATCAAATTGTTTGTAAACGCCATTACCAAAAAAACCATCAGCAGGGTAAGGCCCATAAACTAATATTTCTTCCTGTTGTGATTTATTAATAGCTGGTTTTATTATGGTTTGTTCTTCATTGCCTATTATTCCGTTATCTCCTGCATGCGGATTTAACCCCAGAACTGCAATCCTCGGCCTACGAATGGTAAAATCTTGTATCAGCGATTGATTCAAAACCCTTATTTTGTCGTATATTTTTTCTACTGTTAACTCCTGCGCAACTCTGGCAACCGGTATATGGCCGGTTACAACCGCCACACGCAGACAATCACTAACCAAAAGCATAAGGCTTTTACCATTGCCAAATTTACTTTCAAGATATTCGGTATGACCGGGAAATTTAAAGTTGGGTGCTTGTATATTTTCTTTATTGATAGGAGCGGTAACCAATACATCTATTTTCTTATGAGTTAGCGCGTTAGTTGCAGCTTCCAATGATTTTAGAGCATATTTTCCTCCGCTATCAGTTTGTTTGCCAAGTTCTATATGTGCCTCTTCTTCATACACATTAATGATATTAGCGCGTTTGTGATTTATTTCTGAAACATCACGTATTGGGTTAAAGCTAAAATCTTCAATATTAAGTGCTTTCCGGTGGAAAGAAGCTGTTTTATTTGAACCAAAAACTATGGGTGTACACAATTCAAACATCTGGGGGTCCAGAAAAGTTTTTATAATTACCTCCAACCCTATTCCATTTATATCACCTTGTGATATTCCAACAATTATTTTTTCTTCTGCCATTTTGTTATTTAAAGTACACAAAATTACTATTTTGTAATAGACTTTATACAAGTTAGAATGTTATAGTTATTTAGAAAATTTAAAACTCAGTGAAATCAATACTTTTGAAAACCCAAAATAGTAAAAAAGCATATCCTGTATCTTAACTTGTATAAAGTCTAATATTCTGACAATTTATAGTAGTATCAATATGTATTGATTTTTTAACTATTTACACCCTAACCCCAATCACCAGCATATCATCAATCTGCTCTCGTTCTCCTTTCCATGCATATATGGTACGCTCTAAGCTTTTCTCTTGTTCTTTCATATTTTGCTGATGAATATCCAATAACAGTTGTTGAAAGGGTTGATAGAAAAATTTCCGGTTGTTGGGTCCTCCTTTTTGATCGGCATAACCATCTGAAAAAATATAGATACAGTCGCCTTTTTCTAACTGAAGTTTATGATTCGTAAATGGCGTAGAGTTGGCTAATGAGATACCAATTGCCCTGCTGTTTGCTTTTACTTCTGCAATTGTCCCATTGCGAACTAAATTCAGGGGATTGTGAGCGCCAGCATATTCCAGCTCATAATTTCGATAATCAATTTTACACAAAGCAATATCCATCCCCTCTTTAAGTGATCCTACCTGGTCGGTTTGTTTTAAGGATCTTACTACCGAGCTGCTTAGTTCATTTAAAATCAGGGCGGGCTCATGTATTTTTTGCTCTTTTACTATCTGCTCCAGCAGGTTAAAACCCATGATACTCATAAATGCACCTGGTACTCCATGTCCGGTACAATCTACCGCAGCAACTAATATTTGATGTTGATCGAGCGCATAAGCCCAGTAAAAGTCGCCACTCACAATATCTTTTGGTTTGAAAAAAATAAATGAATCGGGCAAAATGCTGCTTATCATCTGTTGTGATGGAAGAATAGCTTGCTGTATACGCAGGGCATAATTTATACTATCAGTAATTTTTAAATTTTTATCTTCTACCAATGTTTTTTGTTTCTCAATTTCTTTAGTCCGCACTTTTATCTCATCTTCCATATTATTATAAAGCCGTGCATTGTCCAAAGCAATAGCAATATAAGATGCCAGTGTTTGAAGAATATCGAGATGGTTATGGCTGTATGCATTTTTTTTCGGGCTTTGCACACTTATGATACCAACAAGTTTATCTTCTACTACTAAGGGCAAACATATTACAGATTCAAGTAACAGTTTTCCTTCTCCTTTATAGGAATCTAAGTTGGAAATATAATTATGATATTCATTTTGAATATCATTTATAAAAACAGGCATTTTATTATCTACACACCATACCGACAGGCGGTTTTTATCAGCCATAGAAACTGCCATTTCGGAAGTATTTATCATTCTTTTTGATTCATAGATATAATAATTCAAATCAATAGATTGTTTTTGAGGGTTGTAAATACCTACACCAAACTCTGTAGCATCCATCAGTGAATTTACTTTTTTGTATACAGTATCCAGAACCTTCTCAAGGTTCAGGGTAGAAGTAATTTCCTGACCAATCTCGCTTAATACCTGTATATCATTGTACATTTTTTCTATCTCTTCATTCCTTCTTACCAGCTCTGCTGTACGTTCCTTTACTTTTTCTTCCAGGATTTCGTTTTGTTTACTGAGTTGTTCCTCAAACTTCTTTCTTTCACTTATATCCGTATCAATAATTACCAGTTTTTTAATATTACTATTTCTATCAAGGATAGGTGTAAGTGTGCTTTGAATCCAACGTTCCTTTCCATCTTTGGTAATGTTCAGCACCTGGTAAGTAGATGTTTTTTTATTAGTGATACTTTGCTGAATAACTTGTTTGATATCGGGGTTGGAGCTCAGTTCAGCAATTGTATTTCCACGTTTCTTCATCTCCTCAAATGTATAGCCGAGCAATCGTGTTAAGCCGGTATTTGACCACTCTATTTCGCCATTAGGCCCACAAATAAGCACTCCATTGTCGGTTTCGCTTGCCACAATGGATAGCTTTTCTAACTCCTCACTCAATCGCTGTTTTTGTTTGAAACTTCTGTATACAAAAAGTGTGAAAACAATAACCAGAAACAATACAATTAAAATTGAAATCAATATCCCGCGTTGTCTGATGCTTTCTGCGGCAGCTACACTGGCTTGTGTTTCTTTTTCTTTATTTAATAATTGAATTGCTTTATCTTTTTTTTCGGAATCGTATTTAAAATTCATATCTGCTATTTGTCTGGTTGATTCTTCATTTAGCATCGAGTCTTTAATTGCTGTTTGAAGTTTATGGTATTCCAGGGCAGATTTATAGTCTCCTTTTTTTTCAAATAAGTTCGATAAAGAGGCATAGACATCGAGGATCCCTGCTTTAAAGCCCATTTTTTTACACAACATTAACGATGCCTGATTATAAAAAAGAGCATCTTCAAATTTCCCCTGATCAATATAGATATTTCCAATATTATTAGAAGTAATTGCTGTTCCCTGTAAGTTACCTATTTCTTTATTTATCCTTAATGCTTTTAAATGATTATCTAACGCATCTTTATAATTGCCCAGATGATGGTTCATCAGCCCAATATTGTTATAGGATTGTGCTATGGCTTTTTTATCACCAATTTCTTCATTTATTTTCAATGATTTAAAATGATATTCAAGTGCTTTTTTTTGATTCTGCTGATTACCATAAGTTACACCAATGTTATTAAGGCAGGTGCCCTGCATATATTTATTGCCAATTTCTTCATTTATTTTTAAGGATTTAAAATAATAATCCAGTGCTTTTTCATTATTACCCATACCTAAGTATATGTTGCCAATATTTGAATAAGACATTCCTACTCCTGCCTTATCTTCAATTTCTTCCCTTATTTTCAGAGATTTAAAATAATATTCAAGTGTTTTTTCATAATTCCCCTGATTCCAGTAAATAAGACCAATATTGTTTAGGCTGTTGCCCATTCCCTTTTTATAATTAATTTGCTGATACAATTTATACGCTAAAAGAAAATGTTCTAATGCAGAATCATAATCAGCCGTACTCCAATAGGCCACTCCAACATTATTGGCAGCATCAGCCATTCCCTTTTTAAAACCTGCTTTCTCCGCTTTTTGTCGAGCTTGTTTTGCATATTGCAGCGCTTGTTCATAATTGGCAATACTTTTATATTGTTTACTCAGTGCATTGAGTGTGTTTACTTCCGTAGTGTCTTTTGCTGTTTTTAAAACATTAAAAAGGGAATCAATAAGTTGATTTTGCCTGGTGTCAGATGATGATTGGGCTATAATAGGTAATGATGGTAGGAATAATAAAAAAATATATACGATTAAAAATTTTTTCATAACATTATTTTCAGGTATAAATACCTATGAAATGCAGAAATTCCTCAATAAAGAAGATAAGTCTATTTAATAAACAGGAATGTCGCTGGCATACAAACTCCGTAAAACTTTTTTAAAGTTAACTTTGTCATCAATTATTTGCGGAACAGCGTCAATAGATATACGTTCCTGTAACATGGTATCGCGATAACGAATGGTTACTGTATTATCTTCCAGCGATTGATGATCAACGGTAATACAAAAAGGTGTTCCAATAGCATCCTGCCTGCGATAACGTTTACCTATAGTATCTTTTTCATCATAAGAACAGGCATGATCATACTTTAAAAGATTCATAATTTCGCGTGCTTTTTCAGGTAACCCATCTTTTTTAATTAATGGCAATACCGCAACTTTTACTGGTGCCAGGAAGGCTGGAATATTGAGTACTACACGGGTGGTACCATCTTCAAGTTTTTCTTCAGAATATGCTTTTGAAAGCACCGCTAAAAACAAACGATCCAATCCTATAGAGGTTTCAATAACATAAGGCACATAGCTTTGATTCAATTCCGGGTCAAAATACTGTAATTTTTTTCCCGAATGCTGCTCATGAGCTTTTAAATCAAAATCGGTACGGCTGTGAATACCTTCTAATTCTTTAAATCCGAATGGAAATCTAAATTCAACATCGCAGGCAGCATTGGCATAATGTGCAAGTTTTAAATGATCGTGGAAACGATAATTTTCTCCTCCAAAACCTAATGAATGATGCCACTTCATACGGATTTCTTTCCAGTAGTTATACCATTCCATTTCAGAGCCTGGACGAACAAAAAACTGCATTTCCATTTGTTCAAACTCGCGCATACGGAAAATAAACTGGCGGGCAACAATCTCATTACGGAAAGCTTTTCCGGTTTGAGCAATACCAAAAGGTATTTTCATTCTACCCGATTTTTGTACGTTTAAGAAATTTACAAAAATTCCCTGTGCTGTTTCGGGTCGTAAATATATAGTGCTTGCTTCTTCGCTCACTGAGCCCATAGCCGTGCTAAACATTAGATTGAACTGGCGCACATCTGTCCAGTTTTTCGAGCCCGAAACAGGGCAAACAATTTCACAATCAATAATAATCTGACGTACTTCAACCAGATTATTGCTTTCCAGGGCATCTTTAAAACGTCTATTAAGTGTATCAATCTTTGTTTGATTTTCTATTACACGTGCATTGGTGGAACGAAATTGAGTTTCATCGAATTTATCACCAAAACGTTCTTTGGCTTTATCAACTTCTTTTTGAATTTTAGTTTCAATCTTTGCGATATGCTCTTCAATAAGCACATCGGCACGGTAGCGTTTTTTGCTGTCTTTATTGTCTATTAGGGGGTCATTAAATGCATCAACGTGCCCTGATGCCTTCCAGGTAGTAGGATGCATAAATATGGCAGCATCAATACCTACAATATTTTCATGCATTTGCACCATTGCTTTCCACCAATAGTCACGTAAATTTTTTTTGAGTTCCGCACCCATTTGTCCATAATCATATACCGCGCTAAGCCCATCATAAATTTCACTGCTCTGAAATATAAACCCATACTCTTTTGAATGGGAAATAATGTCTTTAAAAAGATCTTCCTGGTTTGCCATATCTACGAATTACGCCCTTCGACTTCGCTCAGGGTGACTAAATTTATGATTTTTATGTTTTTAAATTGGTTAAGATAATGAAAGTGTTAAGAAGTGCGAAACTACTAAAAATTACGAAAACTTTTTTAGAAGAAAGGAAACAATAGTCGTTCGTAATTCGCAATTCGGATAAATTCGTAATTCACTGGAATTAAAAACTATACGAAAGCCGTATTGCAAAAGTACGTGGTGATTCAATCTTAAGCGGACGTAACGAGTAGCTTAAATTAAACACATTATTAACTACAAAAGCAAGTTTAAAATTCTTCGTTACCTCCATTCCTATGCGGGCATCAAAAGCTTTTATACCTTTATTGTGTGTGTTTCTGTATTTTTCTATACCGCTATGCATCTGGGGTTCAAACAAATAAAATATTTTATCAATATTCTGTATATTACTGTAATAGCGGATATCACCACCAATAAAAAATAGTTTATAGGTTAGCTGCCAGTCGATTTTAGCAATATGCTGAAATCGATATTTTAATATACTGTTAGCACTGTCAGTGCTGCTAAAATTATAAGACATAGGTTGTGGTGTACTGTCAATAATAAATACTTCGGAAGGATTCAGTGCCTGAGGAATTACATAGGTATAATCAGCCAGAATGCCAATTTTTAAATTTTTAGTAATCCTGCCTTCTGCCGGCAGTGATATTTCGAATCCTTTTACACGTGTAACACCGGTGTTTATATATTTGAATCCTGTAGACAGGCTGTCATCACCGTACATATCTTTATCTTTATCCCATACTCCGAAAGTAAATTCAATAGTATTTGCATATTCCTGCCAAAATAGTGCTATATCAATGGCTCCCGTAAAATTATTTAATTTAAACCCTTGTTTTAGTCCAATTTCTGAATTCCAGCTCGATTCGGCAAGCAGTACAGGGTTTGGATAAATGGCTAAACCTCCAATATCTGAACGTATATATTTTTCTGTAATGGTTGGAAAGCGGTAACCCTGACCATAAGAGGCACGCAAAAAGGTTGCTTCTGTCAATTGCAGGTTTAATCCGGAACGAAATATCGGTTTTGAAACAGTTTTTTCATCATTCATAATAAATGTTTCATGTCTGAAACCGGCAGACAAGTTTAAAATTTTCCAGAATTTTCTGTCTAATTGTGTATAAAACGCAAAATTCTGAAGATGATTGAGCTGCAAAACGCCTACATAAGGTGTACCTGAATGAGCGTAGATTTGATTCATAACAAGCCCTCCGGTAATATTTAATCCGTTTTTTATTTGTTTGATAACCTGATAGTCGCAGTAAACCACTTTTGAATTATTTGTTGTCCTATCAGCTTCATCTCCATTTTTTCCAAATTCATTTTCAGTATAAAAATAACGGGCTCGTAAACTTTGTTTAAAACCGGTTGCTGAATAATAATTGACAAATGGATCCAGGTAAAAAATAGTTTGATTCTGCAATGTCATGGTATATGGAAATGCCCTGTAAAGACCGGAAGTATCATTATCCCAGATTAAGGATAGATTATTGGTAGATTTCATAAAGTTGCCATTAATACCATAATTCAGTTGGGGGATATTTTTAGGACGGTAGCGTAAATTAAAATTTATCCTTCCCGTTTTTTCACCTACCTGATTGTTTTTTATTGTAGTATCATTAGCCCCTCCCATCCATGGATGATAGCTTGGGGGACCAATAAAACCATGGTCATAAATACCCATACCACCCATTACAATATCTAATTGCCCTATTTTTTGGGAATGTAAAAAATTGGCGCTTGAGAAATTGGCAATACCTGTCCACCATTTTGCATTGGCTATGGAAGGAGCATCATACATACCGGAAGAAACGGAAGCTTTTGTCATTGGTTTATCTGTTGGATAAGCAGTACGGATATTAATGCTTCCGCTTAATGCTGAAGAGCCATAGGTTACTGAAGATGCTCCTTTTATAATTTCTATTTGTTCTATATTTTCAAGCGGTATAAAATTCCATTCGGGCCGTCCTCCATCTCCTGCTAATGCTGGCAAGCCGTCAATCAAAATAGCAACCCTGCTTCCGATACCAAAGTTAAATCCGCTGCCTCCACGTATTTGCGGCTCACCATCTAAAATATTTAAACCGGGAGCCTGCTCCAATGCTCCTCTTATATTAGCTGAATTTTTATTCTCAATAAGTGTGGGTTTTATTACCTCCATCGAAACGGTAATCTCACTTAATTTTTGCTCGTACTTTCCGGCAACTACCACCATTGTTTGTAATTGTGTAGCAGCAGATTTTAAAAGAAAGTTGTGTTCTGTCACCTTCAATGAATCACCTGGAACAACAATAGTATCAGACTTCATGCTTATGAAAGAACAGATAACGGTACGCTTTCCCGGATTTAAACGCAGTTGATACTGTCCGTTAATATCACTAACAGTACCATGTGTCATATCATTAACATCATATATTGTTGCTCCAACAATAAGTTCCTTGTTGGATGCATCCATTACAGCTCCTTTCAGGATTCCAGGAGGTTGAGCATGAAGCGATGCAGAAAATGCAACAGAAAGTACACAAATAAGGAAAAAGACAAACAAATATTTAAATCTCATATTTTAGACTTATAGTGGTGAAACTGCAAAGAACAGGATGGTTCAAAAAAAATTAATCTCAGAGGCTGTTCAAGATTTGTCTCTTAGTCTGATATGCGTCTTTTTTGCTGCAAAATCTGCTCCTTGCTCCAACATAGCCACTACGCGAAGGCGATGTCGTTTCGCCCGCCTGACCGGACGGGCAGGCTCAAAAATATACTATAATCATTTTCAAAATATAAATCTTGAACAGCCTCTGAGAAAAAATTAATAAACTACCACCTTTTTTATAGTTTCATTATTGGAATTACTTAGGCTCAGCAAATAAATGCCTTTACCAAACTGGCTGATATCAATTTGTTTTAGATAATGCCCGTTAAAGTCAGTTAGTGTTTCCTGATATACAACCTGCCCGATAGTGTTTTTTAGCTCCAGTTTATAAGTAGCCTTTAAATTAATAGTAAATGAAACATTGAAATTGCCATCGTTAGGATTGGGATAAATTATAAAGAAACTGTCATTAGCTGTTTGATTAATTCCTACATTAATAAGATTTACAGCAGACGAAGTAGCAGAAGAACATCCACCGGCCGTTACAACAACAGTATAGCTGCCATTTTGGGTTGCAGTATATGTTTGGCCGTTTGCACCTGAAATAATGTTTCCATTAAAGTACCACTGGTTGCCGGCAGAAGCACTTGATGTTAATACTGAACCATTTTGAGAGATAACAGGCGTTGAAGGAATTGTGTCTACAGTCATTGTAATAGCATTTGATGTGGCAGGATTACCTAATACACCTGTCAGGTCTGAAGTTAAAATGCAGGTAACTACCTGTCCGGTAGTTAATGTTGATGTAGCATAAGTAGGGCTGTCAGTACCAACGTTAACACCATCTACCTGCCATTGATATGACGGATTTGTTCCACCATTGGTTGGAGCAGCTGTAAATGTTACTGACTGGCCAATACAAGATGGGTTTGTACCTGTAATACTAACACCGGCCGTAAAAGTGGAACCAATTGTTACCGGAGCAGAAGTTGCAGAAGTACAACCATTATCTGTTACAACAACAGTATAGCTGCCTGGCTGAGTAGTTGTATACGTTTGATTTGTTGCACCAGAGATAATATTGCCATTCAGATACCATTGATTTCCGGTAGTTGCACTCGAGGTTAATATGGCTCCATTTTGAGTAATTATTGGGGTGGAAACACTATTTATAACCATCGTAATTGCATTGGAAGTTGCAGGATTTCCGGTCATAGTTACCCCAGTCAGGTTTGATGTTAAAATACAGGTAACAACCTGGCCGTTTGTTAGCGTTGATGTTGTATAGGTAGAGCTGTTTGTGCCAACATTTACTCCATCTACCTGCCATTGATATGACGGATTTGAGCCTCCGTTATGTGGATATGATGTAAATGTTACTGATTGTCCTGAGCAACCAGGGTTTGTTCCTGTTGTAATGCCGATACTATCTTTTACAACAAATATCAAATCAAGGTCATCAAAAAAAACCGTACTGTTGAGAACCGCGTTTGCGCCATCCTTAGTTGAACATAAAAGCCATCTGGAATTTGCGACAGCATTGGAAGAATAGTAGGTTAAAGGTGCTGAAAAACGGGTGTATGTACCAACAGTGGTAGTTGGCGTATTGTATTTTGCGGTTGCAATAGAATCGTTGTCACCACCTGCACCATACAGTCGAAATTCTGCAAAACCATTATCCCCTGCTGACCCCGGAGTATATTTATACCATCCTGAAATGCTGTCAGGAGTGAGGGTATAAGCAACTCCACCAGTAATGGGGTCTCCGTTTTGGGTAGGTAATGTAGCAGTAGTTGCTACACCAGGTGCTATCTGCCCCAAAACGGATTTAGCAACCAGTTTCATAGCATAGGTTCCGCTATGTTTATCTGTTGTTTTAATACACACAAAAATGCCGGTAAGAGCAGTTTGCGAATTGGGACTATCCCATCCTGTAGCATTTTCATAACTTGGAAAGCCTTGAGAAGTCCATGTTTCAAACCCGGCATTGGGTGTTGCTTGTGCCCAAATACAAGTGATTGAAACCGAAAAAAGCGAAATCAGAGTAAAAATTTTTTTCATGGGATGATGGTTTTTAATTTTTGAATCGAAACAAATATATTAAAATATTTATGCAGACAACAATACTATTTTCCGTTTTGGAATTTTAATGG
>JAHEXZ010000169.1 GCA_023251835.1 Bacteroidota bacterium
AGCGCCTTTTCCCCGTTCAAAAAATAAAGGAGTTCCTCCAACAGATCGGAAAGCACGTACCGGAGAATTGACTCCGCCCGGAAAATATTTTTTTGCTTTTTCAAATAAAGCTTCTGATTGCTCTTGTTTCATACGATATTTTATTACAGGCAATTCATTAGGAATAGCATACTAAACGTTTTTTACAATTTGAATGTCCGAAATTAGTCGTAATCCATTTATATTAACAATCACAAGCCTTTCAAAGATTCCCTCCAAAATATTTTCTGTTTAGTTTAACTTAAAAACCCACCGTCTAAGACGGTGGTAATGTACTGATAGCTTTGTTCAAAAATTTCATCGTTCTCTATATCGCCAGTGTGTCACACGTGCGTTGGCTGGTGTGAAAAAGCCTATGGCTTTTGGCTGTCTAAATCCGCCTTCTTAGAAGGTGGTGGTTTAATTTGTAAACAAATTCATTTAAGTATAATTGCAGGCGCTTTCCTTTTATTTTATGGTAATTACCTAACAAATTTTTTTTAGCATTACTTATTGTAATATACACCCAACGTAAGGTTTTCTTTATTGTGTTTTTATCTGATTTCTCTGTCATTTGTAATTCAACATAATCCGCAATGTTCACATAGGGGTTGCTTTGATCAGTAAAAACTATGCTTTTATCGTCAAGTGATTCCTGCAAGGTTACATCTATATCGTTTGAGCGTTTTCCTACTGTTTAACCAATTTCCTGGTGGAAATTTGTTTGTCAGTTTTAACAATTACAAAATAAACTCCATTCTCAAGATTTGACACAGAAAAACTATTTGTAGAATATTCTCGAATTAATTCGCCCCGTAAACTCCGAAGCTCAATACTCACATTTTTCTGGTTGTTGGTGTTCACCTGGACAATGCCGTTGGCAGGATTCGGATAAATTTCAATAAATGGTAATTTGTCGTGTGCAATATTGATGATGCCATTGCTTATATTGTTTACCAATGCTATTTTATCAAACCAAATATTTAAAAATCCTGTTCGCGTGTCGCCCCATACTATGTACAACGTGTCATTCTGAACCCTCTGGCTTAAAAAATCATTACCCCCTTGCAATAATATGTTATTGTAGGCAACAAGGGTATCTGAAATTATAAAATTAGGTGAGAAATTAATTGAATCTTTCCATCTCACCGCCCCAAATATTTGAGAAGAAGCAGCGTAACCTACCCCTGCCCCGTTCCTCCTGTCGCGCCAGCATACCACTAAGTCAGAGTCACTGTCAAATGAAGCCCAAACCAAGTCCTGCATCTTATCATTACCCAGCACATCATCATTTATACGAATAGGCGTACTCCAGGTTATTCCGGCATTATATGTTTCTGTCATAAAAACATCCGCATCTCCATAAGTTGCTTTAATATTAAAAAAAGCAAGGTGATTTGCATTGGATGGATTTGCAATTAATTGCCATCCCAATTTTGCCGAATCATTTACAACCGGTGAAGTATTGTTCATTACCACACTGTAATTAAAAGATGTTCCTCCATTGGCGGAAGATGCCATAAGATAACGTGGTAAAGGATTTTGGGAAGGAAGATAACTTGGATAAATACAATAAAAGGTTCCATTTGACGAAACTACAGGAACCGCCAATGGAGTGGGGAGGGCTGAAAGCCAGCCGGTAGAATCTACATAGCGAAAGGGTTGCCATGTTTGAGCACCATCTGTTGATTTGATAAAATAAGGGTGGTAAGGGGCTGGTGTTCCGGATGCCGGCTTTGTTGTTACGTATAATGTTCCCTGCAGAGAGCCGCTGGAGCGGTCGCACACAAGCCAGGGTCTGTCAACTGGTTGATGACTGCCACTATCAGCAGCCATATTGATCACTTCAGCACGGTTTCCCCATGTTAATCCTCCATCAGTAGATTTGAAAGAGTAAACAGCACCCGTATCCGGAATAGCATTTTTATGATCAATAAAACACAAAAACAAATTGCCGGAATTGTCAAAAGCCATTGTCGGATCGCCTTCATTAATCCAAAAATGCGGCACATCGTAAGGAGTGCTCCATGTTTGTCCTCCATTAAAAGATGATCGCACCCTTATACTTCTGGAACTTGATACATGCATCCAGGCAACAACAATGTTTTGTGGATTTAGTGGGTTAATCGCTAAATACGGTTCACCTTCAAATGCTCCTGTTCCGAGATCGGTATCGGTACTAATATCAGTAATTTGGGCACATGCAGAACTACCAATTAGCAGCACCACAATAAATTGTAAAATTCTTGTTTTTTTCATTTTGTTTTTGTTTTGTTAGAAGATAATTTTTTAGTGTTTAAGACGGTTAAGAACACAATAGGTTTAAAGTCAGTTAAATTTAATGTTTCAGCCTGTTTAGCTGTCCATTCAGTATTTTCTATTATATTTTGATCACACTATATTACTAAAAACCACTTTATTTTTTTAATAATTGATGTTACGCAAAATTTATATCTAATTCAGAATATCTCGATATTTCCACCTGTCATTTCGAACGCAGTGAGAAATCTTGTCAATCAATTGCAAAGATTTCTCTTCCTGCTTTCAGCAGGATTCGAAATGACAATGGTAGTGATTATGAATTATTTAAAGCAGTCACTTTTATTGTCTTTTTGAGAAAATCACCCTTCTCTCTACCAATTCTCTTGTCCATTACAAGTGTAAAAGTCTATCATTTTTAAATCTTTTTCTTTGCGTAACATGAGTTAACAATTGGTAAACAAAAATTTCAGGATACGATTTCGTCCCAACTATTTGCGCCTGTGCTTTTATTAACCTACCCCAGAAATAATAACACACAAATATATATCTTTGAAATGGAATTTACTGGCAGTTAATCTAAAACCGTATGCAGAAATGATGGTTATATTTATTTAATGAACTGAAAAAATCAATGAATATTGAAGAGT
>JAHEXZ010000137.1 GCA_023251835.1 Bacteroidota bacterium
GGGTTGTACAAATCCGTTAACTTTCAGTGTTGTTGTAAGTGTAAAACCAACACCTAAATTAAATAGCAGTTTGACTCCTCCTGCAATTTGTAGCAATACGGCATTCAACTATACTCCTACTAGTATAACATCTGGTGTATTGTTCTCCTGGACAAGAGCTGCAGTATCAGGAATTAGTAATTCAGCAAATAGTGGAACTGGTGATCCAAATGAAACACTTATTGATACCACATCGGTTCCTGTAAATGTTACTTATGTTTACACATTGTCTGCTAATGGTTGTTCAAATCCAACAAGTTATAGTGTTGTTGTAACAGTAAATCCGACTCCAACATTAACAAGTACTTTGACTCCTTCACCAGTATGTAATAACACATCGTTCTATTATTTACCTACCAGTTTAGTCCAAGGAACAACATTCTCCTGGTCAAGAGCAGCAGTTTCAGGTATTAGTAATCCTGCAAGTATTGGTGTAGATGATCCTATTGAAACACTTAACAATACTACTTCAGGTTCAATAAATGTAACTTATGTTTATACATTAGCAGCTAATGGTTGTACAAACCCAACTGGTTTCAGTGTTGTAGTTTCAGTTAATTTAACATGTGTTTGTATTCACTCATTAAGCAGTACATTAGCACCGCCTGCGATATGTAGTGGTGATCTATTTACTTATAATCCAACCAGTACATCACCAGATTCATCATTTACCTGGACAAGACCGGCAATGCCGGGTATCAGCACAGCACCAAGTAATGGTACAGGAGGTGTAAGTGAAATTCTGACAAATACAACCGAAGCTCCGGTAGATGTTACTTATCTGTATAAAGTATCTGCTTTGGGTTGTACAAATCCGTTAACTTTCAGTGTTGTTGTAAGTGTAAAACCAACACCTAAATTAAATAGCAGTTTGACTCCTCCTGCAATTTGTAGCAATACGGCATTCAACTATACTCCTACCAGTATAACATCAGGTGTGTCATTCTACTGGTCAAGAGCTGTTGTTCCAGGTATTAGTAATCCGGCCGCAAGTGGTAACAGTACTGGTAATCCAAGTGAGGTACTTATCGATACAACATCAGTTCCTGTGAATGTTACTTATGTGTATACATTATCGGCTGCAGGCTGTACAAATCCTGTAAATTACAACGTTTCTGTGACCGTTAATCCTATACCAGTATTAAGCAGTACGTTAATTCCTCCTTCAATATGTAATGGTACAACTTTCTATTATTTGCCAACAAGTATCACACCTGGAGCTACTTTCACATGGGCAAGGGCTGCGGTAGCTGGTCTTAGCAATCCTGCCAGCGGTGGTACAGGAGATCCAATTGAAACGCTTTATAATACAACTTCCGATTCTATTAATGTTACTTATGTTTATACTGTTTCAGCTTATGGTTGCAGCAGTAATCAAAATGTTAGCGTAACGGTAAATACTCCGCCAATATTGACCAATACTTTCGCATATTATTCAGTATGTAGTGGTTCCATGTTCAGCTATATACCAACAAGTCCGAATGCAGGTGCAACCTTTACATGGACAAGAGCATTAGTAGGTGGCATCAGTAATCCGGCAGGTAGTGGAACAGATAGTATAAATGAAGTTCTTAACAGTGCATTGGCAACGCCTGTGAATGTTACTTATACATATAGCGCGTCAGCTAATGGTTGTGTAAATCCGCAAGCAGGTATAGTAGTTGTAACGGTAAATCCAATACCAGAATTAAGCAGCACTTTAACGCCTTCGTCAATATGCGGTAATATGAACTTTACTTATACACCTACAAGTGCAACTGCGGCTACTTTATTTACATGGGATCGGCCATTTGTAACAGGCATCAATAACCCTGCAGGAAGCGGTAACAACGATATTAATGAGTCATTGGTTAATATTACAACTACTTCAGTAAATGTTGTATATATTTATGGGCTGTCAGCCAATGGATGTACAAATACAGATAGTATACTATTAACTGTTAATCCTCCGGCAATGGGTGGAATATTATCAGGTGGTACTTCTTCATGTAGTGTAGCTAATGGAGATACTTTAATTCTGAGTGGATATAATGGAAATGTTGTAAGATGGGAATTTTCTTCGGATGAAGGATATACCTGGATAAGTATTAATAATACCACTCCTGCTCAGATATACAATAACCTTACTGCGACTACTATATATCATGCAGTTGTTCAGGCAGGAAATTGTCCGGCTGTAAACTCAACAAATGATACAGTATTTGTTAGCCCTACAGCAGCCGCGGGAAGTATTACAGGCAATGAACCTGTTTGTAGTGGTTCAAATACAGGAATACTTACTTTGACCGGTTACAGTGGAAATGTTCAGCAGTGGTTAGAATCAACAGATTATGGTGTAACGTGGATATCAACTCCTAGTAGTTCTGCATATAAAGGTTATAATAATTTAACAAGCACAACATGGTATTCAGCGGTTGTTCAGAGCGGAATCTGTCCTATAGACACTTCAATGATTGCAATAGTTAGTGTAAAGCTTAATCCCGTTGCAAGCTTCACATCTGATACAGTTTGTAAAGGAGGAGCAACAACATTCGATCAAACATCCTCTATTGGAAGTGGTGTAATACAGAACTATATTTGGGATTTTGGTGATTATACATCATATACTTCAGCAGTGGCAAATGATTCTATTACACATACCTATGCTAATTCCGGAGTATATCCTGTAGCATTTACAGTTACATCAGACCAGGGATGTGTAACAACAATAACTAATAATGTGTTGGTGGGTAATGTTCCGAGTGCTTCTATTTCATCGAGTGGTCCTACACATGTATGTTTTGGAGGCAATACAACACTATCAGCCATTGCTTCAGGATATAATTATAGCTGGAATACAGGAGAAACCACACAATCTATTATAGCAGATTCAACCGGCATTTACATTTTAACAATAAGCGATCCGGTTGCAGGTTGTTCGACTTCTGATTCTATTTCTATTGTTTTTTATCCCGGATCACCAGCAACAGTTATTGGAGATACATCTGTTGGTATAGGAAATAATATAACGCTTACCGCAACAGGTGGAGTGGCATACTCTTGGTCGCCATTGGAAGGATTAAGCGATCCTGGCATTGCAAATCCTGTGGCTTCGCCTGAAACGACAACAAATTATACTGTTACTGTAACAGATGCAAATGGTTGTACCAGTACAGATTCTGTGATGGTTGGCGTAGAAAGGGATTATAAACTGAAAATACCAAATTTGATTACACCAAATGGTGATGGAGCTAATGACAAATGGATAATTAAGCTTATTGAAAATTATCCTAATACAGAAGTAATTATAGTGAATGTGGAAGGAAAACAAGTATTCCATTCAACGGATTATCATAATGAATGGGATGGAACAAGCTTATCAGGTAAAGCTCTGCCTGATGCAACCTACTATTACTTTATACAATTCCAGGATTCTGATGATTACTACAAAGGAGCGGTTACTGTTTTAAATAGTAAGTAGCTTTTATGCGATAAATGGCAGATATAAATATATTCTTAGCTGCCTTATTAATAGGGAGTTTTCTTTAATAAAAATTCCCTGATATTCTAACAAAATCCCTTTTTTACACGTTTAAGTATATGTTTCTCTGTTGGGAAACATCTGCCTTTTTAATGGCTTCTTATTATTAAGCTTTTAAAAAGACAGTTACAAATTAATAATAAATAATAATTTTTAAAAAATGGTTTTAACAAATTATTATTGAAAACTTTTCTATAAAAGCCATAAAGCAATACATAAAAAAACTATGATTGTAGGTTTTAAGGAAAATTGGGGGGGAATTAGCTAATTATTACTATTATAAAAGTAAAATAAATTGTACTTTTAAAGGTTTTATCGCTAAATAATAAATAAATTATGATAAAATGAAAAGTTCACAAGAGATGGACAGCCATTTATAATACGTTAAAACAGGCAATTAAGTATATGTATTGATTTCACTAATGAGGAATGTTTTTCTTGTTATAATTTTTCTTATTGTCTCAATTTGCTTACAGATAGAGGATGGGGGAGGTGTGTTTGCACAGCAGCTCTCATTTAGCAGTCAATATTATACAAATCTGTTTGTTACTAATCCTGCTTTTACTGGCAATGGAACCACAATCAATGCTTTTATAACACATCGTTCGCAATGGGTGAGTGTTCCCGGATCACCACAAACCAGCTATATAACTGTTGATGGCCCCATGGATGCAAAGAATCTGGGTTTGGGATTGAAGATATATACGTATACAACTGATCTTTTAAGCCGTATGGGAGCTTTTGCAACTTACTCTTATAAGATAAAAATAAATGAAAAAAGTAATCTTAATTTAGGTCTTGCAATGGGAATGCTTGACAATAAAATTGATTATGCAAAAGCAGTAGTACATGATGTGAACGATCCGTATTTATTACAGCAACAACAGACCAAAGCTATATTTAGTGCTGATTTTGGTGTGGTTTATACTATGAACACATTAGAGGTTGGTTTTGCTGTACCACAAGTGTTGGCTAATAAAATAAAATATGGTAATCTTAAAGGTGATGATAGTTATTATAATTTATCCCGTCATTACCAGGGAACTATAAAATACCAGCTGGATGTTATAAAGGAAAAAGGAATAACAGCATATCCTTTGATTATGGTTAGAAGCGTGAATGGTGCCCCCCTTCAGTTTGACATAAATGCTGTGGTAGATTGGAAAAAAACGGGTTGGTTTGGTATTACGTATCACAGCGGTTATGCGGTTGCAGTTAGCGCAGGAATACGTTATAAAAGTTTAAGTCTTGGCTATGCTTATGATATAGGTATGAGTAAAATAAAGACATATACAGGTGGCTCAACAGAATTTTTATTAGGTTATACATTCAACAAAAAAGATCCTTTTATAATTGACACTACCAGAGGTGATATATGGGCAGAGCAGATTCAATCAAATTCAGCTTTGATAAAGCCTGAAGATTATGAAGATGCATACTGGAAATCATTGAATAAGAATGTTGATCAACATAAAATATATACAACTATTGTAAATGCTGTTCTTAGTGGTAAAGTACAGGCTTATGATCTTATTACGGATTCTCCCTTAACCGTTAACCAGGTACAAGCTTTCCTGAATAAGGCAAATGGGACAAAATCAAAGGGTAATAAAAAAGTAACGGAGAAAGATTTGTCAAAGATTCGTATGAATGAAAAATGGGTATTTGATAAAGGCCGGTTTACATTAACAAAGCAAGTAACACGCATTGATTTACTTATTAAGAGATTAGACGAATCAGGCCAATATACCGGAGATGACAGACCCCTGTTTTATGTGAAATTAAAAAGATAGATAGTTTATTTCTTTTAAGTACCATCGTTCTAATAAGTCAACTGGCTAACCACCTTTTGTAGAATTTCAAAAGTATTTTCAGCCATTAGGTTTTCTTTGTCGAGTGTTGGATTTACTTCACATATTTCAAAACAGCAAACTTTTTCATTTTGAATCAGGCGTACACATAAACTTCCGGCTTCTTTTTCTGTAATACCGTTCCGTACTGGTGTTCCTGTTCCTTTTGAAATGGAGGAATCCATACTATCCACATCAAAAGAAACATAAATCAAATTACAGTTTGCCAAGTGAGCTAATGCATCACGTGCAATTTTTTCTACTCCATTACGCTTTACTTCAGCAGTGGTAAATGTTTTTACTTTATGCTTTTTCAATAAGTAAGTTTCTTCCGGTTCTACATCACGTACACCAATGTATACCAAATCTTTATAAGTAATTTTAGGACTAATACCACCTACCTTCTTTAACCTGTTCCATAAGTCAATAGTATCTTTATCTGGCTTATTCATTTTGCTTGCTATATTATCTTCTGCTAATGCTACAGCTATAGGCATGCCATGCATATTACCGGTTGGGGTGGTATAAGGGCTATGAATGTCTGCATGTGCATCGATCCATATAACACCTAATCTTTGTTTAGAGTAGGCCATTTTAATGCCGGCAATAGTTCCGGCAGCAGTACTATGATCGCCAGCAAGCACTATGGGAAAACAGTTTCTTTTTAATGTCTGTGAAACAGCATTGGCTACGCGTTCGTAGATATTTAAAATACCACCGATACGTTTTGCGTATGTATTTTTTGTAGGCTCAAATAAAAGCTGGTTTTCGGTTTGTATTTCTATAGATTCAATCTGTTTAAACATATTGCTTCCATAATCGAGTGCAGCAATTTTTATTGCATCAACACCCATACTTGCACCACGGGTTCCTGCTCCTATTTCTGATTTTACTTCAATAAATTTTACATTTTTCATTTTCGTTATTTTTATTTAAAATAATCTTTTATCCGTTTAGCGATTGATTGAGATTAGACACATATTTAACGATATCAGACTAAAATATATCAAAGTATTTAGATACATTTGTATTCGATTTTAATTTACACTTCTGTCTGGCAAATAACAAATGGAAAATAAATACCGTGATTTGATTCACCAAACCTTCGATTTTCCACAAGAGGGCTTTGAGGTTATTGAAGATGAACTTTATTTTTATAATATACCATTAATGAGTATTATTAAACAATATGGTACACCTTTAAAAATTACTTATTTGCCAAAGATAAGCTCACAGATTCAAAAAGCCAAGAAAATATTTAATGTGGCTATAGCCAAAGCTGATTATAAAGGCAAATATACATATTGTTATTGTACCAAAAGTTCTCATTTTTCTTTTGTGCTTGAGGAGGCGCTAAAAAATGATATACACCTGGAAACTTCTTCAGCATTTGATATTCCTATTATTCGTGCACTCTATAGTATCGGTAAAATTGAAAAAGATACTTTTATAGTTCACAATGGATATAAACGACCTCAGTACTTAAAATATATAAGTGAACTGATTAATGAAGGCTTTGTAAATTCCCTTCCCGTATTAGATAATAAAAGTGAATTACCACAATTAGAGAAACTGTGCAAGAAAAAATTTAAAGTTGGTATACGTGTAGCTACAGATGAAGAGCCTAAATTTGAGTTTTATACATCTCGTTTAGGTATCAGACAAGCTGATATCATTGAATATTATAACAGTCATATCAAAAATAGTTCAAAATGCGAGCTGAAAATGCTGCATTTTTTTATCAATACCGGCATAAAGGATAGTACTTATTACTGGACTGAACTAACCAAATGTATTAATGTATATTGTGACTTAAAAGGAGTTTGTCCTACTTTAGATTCATTGGATATAGGTGGTGGTTTTCCAATTCGTGCTTCTTTGGGTTTTAATTATGATTACGGTTATATGGCCGATGAAATCATTCAAAAAATCAAAAATGTTTGTGAGGAGCGCGGGGTGGATGAACCTAATATTTTTACTGAGTTTGGCAGTTTTACTGTAGGGGAGAGTGGGGCTGCATTGTATTCGGTTGTAGATATAAAGAAACAGAATGACAATGAGCTGTGGTATATGATTGACAGCTCGTTCATTACTACTTTGCCCGATACATGGGGAATCAAGCAGAAATTTATATTGCTTGCTATAAATCATTGGGACAGGGAGTATCAACGTGTGAATTTAGGTGGTTTAACCTGTGATAGCGATGATTACTATAATGCAGAGTCGCATTTGAATCAGGTATACATGCCCATGCTTTCAGAAAGGCAAAAAGAACCGTTATATATTGGTTTTTTTCATACCGGTGCTTATCAGGAATCGTTAGGAGGATACGGAGGAATTCAACATTGTTTGATACCAGCACCCAAACATGTAATTATTGACAGAGATGAGGAAGGGGGGATTATTACCCGTTTATTTGCTAAGGAGCAGAGTTATAAGTCTATGATGAAAACGCTGGGCTATTAAGAAATATGGAAACTACTACTTTTAAGGTTGAGAATTTGATTATTAGAACGATGAAAAATAAACAGTTGCTTTTTTATTTTAGTGCCCTTATTATAATGCTGCTTAGCGGGTGTGGCAATTCAGCAGAGGATAGTGGTTCTATTTCTGAAGGTGTTATTTTATATGATGCAAAGCCATTAGACCTTGGTCACCCTTTTGCAGCCTATGCTCCCAGTAAAATGACGGTTAAGTTTAAAAATAATAATTTTTATGCTTATATGAGTGCAGGAATGGGGGCATTAACTGCATCATTTATTTCAAATCCTGAAAAACGCACTTTTACGCAGGTTATCAGATTATTCTCTGACAAATATTTTGTGCTTCTAAACGAAGATGATATAAAAAAGGAAAATCAGTTATCCGAAATGGATATAGAGCCAACAAAGGAAACAAAAATAATAGCCGGCTATAATTGTAAGAAGGCCGTAATTCATTTAAAAGGTGAAGAAGCAAGTGAATATGACATTTACTATACTAACGAAATCAACGTCAAAAACTCTAATTTTTCCAACCCGTATTTTAAGTTAGATGGTGTGCTGATGGAATACAGAATGAGAAAATTTGGACTTGAAATGCAATTTACTGCAACAGCAATAAAGCATGAAGAGGTAGATGATGCAACTTTTGATGTTCCGGATAATTGTGAGCAAATTACCCAGGAAGAATTGACAAATAAACTTAAGGATTTTGAATAGGTTC
>JAHEXZ010000138.1:0-1149 GCA_023251835.1 Bacteroidota bacterium
GTGTTTCAGCCCAGGATGCCATTGCCAGATAATATTGTGATGAGGATGCCTCAAATTCTATTTGTTTATTTAGTGCTGCTTCTACTTTATTTGATACCATAAATTTATTTTTTTTAGTGGTTTATAAACAGGTTACAAAGCTATATCAATTCGCATGGAAAGTCAAATGATTTTTATACTTCAGCTAAATGATTGAACGGTTATGTGTAAATATTTACACAAACACCATATTGGTCAGTTCAACAAAATCGGAAACAAACAACTCTTCTGCCCGTTGATTGAGGTAATTATGATTTGAGAACTCCGGCTTAAGCTTAAATGCTTTAATTGAATTGCGCAGTGTTTTTCTTCTTTGATTAAAACCGGCTTTTACAACCTGCTTAAACAGCTTTTCATCACATGCTAATTGCTGTATATTATTCCGGGTCAAACGTATGACTGCCGACTTCACCTTTGGAGGTGGGTTAAATACATTTTCATTTACAGTAAATAAATATTCGATATCATAAAATGCCTGTAACAATACACTGGTAATACCATACGTTTTGTTTTTGGGCTTTGCAGCGATGCGTTCAGCCACCTCTTTCTGAAACATTCCCACAACTTCCGGCACCTGATTTTTATGGTCAAGTATTTTAAATAAAATTTCTGTGGAAATATTGTATGGAAAGTTGCCAATTACTGCAAACCTTTCACCCGGAAATAATTTACTGAAATCGAGTTTGAGGAAATCTCCCTCAATAATTTTGTTTTGAAGTGCCGGAAAGTTTTGTTTTAAGTAAGCTATTGACTCTCTGTCAATATCTATGATATGGGTTTCAAACCCTGGTTGGTTGATAAGGTATTTTGTAAGCACCCCCATACCAGGGCCCACCTCCAGCACTTTGTTATAAAGAGAAGTGTGTTTCAGGCTCTCGACAATTTTTTGAGCAATGGTTTCGTCTTTTAAGAAATGTTGACCTAAATGTTTTTTAGCACGTACGGCTTCGTTCATAAAACTTACCCCTCTCTGACTCTCCCCACTGGGAAGAGAAATTTATTGTTATTGAGCCAACTTAATATGCATGAAATATTTATACAATCTCTAATAATGTTCTAAAAGCAACAAACTTGTTTGTATACCTGTCGGCATGTTCTTTCTGAAGCCCT
>JAHEXZ010000138.1:1249-8609 GCA_023251835.1 Bacteroidota bacterium
GACTCCGAACTGCCAACTACTAACTAATTCAAACTATCCCCCCTCAGTTTCCTGAAGCGTTTGCGGGCTTCTACAACATACAAACTCCCCGGATATTTAATTAATATTTGTTGATATAATTCTTTTGCCTTGTTTGTGTCTTTAAATTGATATTCATTTAACTCTGCGAGGTTAAAAAGAGCATCGTCACCTAAAATATCATCACCATAATCCTTAGTGATTGTATCATATAAAGCCGCAGCTTCAGCATATTTAGAATGTTTCAGCATAATTTTTGCTTTTTTGTACAGAATATCATCTGCCAGTGCATGATTAGGATATAATATATTTATTGAATCCAGTGTTTTTACTGCCTGTTCATCTTTATTCTGAAAGGCAAGTAAATCTGCATGAGCAAAGAGTATCAATGGAGCAATATTTGTATCTACAGCCAATGCATCGCTGATTTGCATGGATAAATCCATTGCATCATTTGAAATAAGTTTTGAAGTTGCACCTTTTAGAACATCTAACTGAGCCTGCGCCCATTTAAAGTCTCCTGTATAATATGATATTTTGGCATTTCTAAACTTTGCCTCCTGCCCCACAGCATCGTGTTTAAAAGCCTTTTCTACCTGAGAATAGCGTAACGATGCTTCCCAAATATCACCGGACATTAATAAGATATCTGCCAGCTCTAATTTACATTCCGCCTGCATGGAGGCCGCCAGATTAGACAACGCTATCGCTTCCTCTAATAATGCTATTGCATCAGCGGTTTTATCTAAATAAAATGCCTGCAGGTGGGCCATCTTTTTAAGCAAAGGCGCAGTGTTGGCTGATTTTCCTAATTCATTTATTGTTATCTGGTAGTTTTTCTCCAGCTCAAGTAAATCAGTAGTAGTGTAAAGGCCTTTTAAAATAATTTTCTGATACGATACATCCAGCAACTCCATTCTTGCATTGGCATAAAAATAGTTGTTTGCACCCTTATCAATCACATATTGATACGCCTTTAATGCAACATCATAATTCTCGTTTTGCGCAGCAAGTTTAGCCAGATCCATTAACCGGCCTCCTTCTTCTTTTTTACGTTTATCCAACGCTTTTGCCTGAATGAATGCCCCATCAAAGTCTTTCTGCTGCATCTGCATCCATATCAATAGTTCCGATAAAATTGTTTTATCCGGGCGCCTGGCAATACGTTTTAATAATTCACTTTTTAACAGCTCATTTTGTTTTACATCCGCTTCATTACCAAAGCTTGTCTGCAAAGAGTTCTGAACACTTTGTATATAAGCATCGTCTTTTTCAAGCACATCCAAGTATTCATTAATCATGGCCGATTTATCCCCTTTTGCCACATATACATCTGCCAGCTCAAAACTATAAGGATAATCGTTTTGAGTTATCTTTCTGCCCTTTAAGTAGGTTTCAATGGCATAATCATACTGCTGTATTGCAACAAATGCTTTGGCAACAGCAAACACCTGCTCATCCAATTTTATATTTTTGATAGCCTGCTCCCATGCATTAGTTGCTTTACCCGGTTCTTGTGCATACGTATATACAACTCCTAAATCAACATTAAATTCCGGGTTTTGAGGGTTCTGTTTGATTTGTTTCTTTGCTAGTTTTTCGGCTTTTTTATATTCTTTTAATTCTAACAAACAGTTTAAGTAAGCCGTAAAATATTGTTGGGAAGACTTTTTATTATATAGCTTTTCATAATAATCAAGCGCTTTTTCAAATTCCTTGTTTTGAAAATATTGTATTGCAAGCTGTTCATCAGTTCCCGGCTGGGCAATAACAGGGCCGACTATAACAAAAGCAAAAAGGAGTAATATGTAGTTTAATTTTTTCAAATTTTTTTTACAACCCGTTTTTTTCTTTTTTAACGAATTTAATAAACTATTGTTTTGTTATCATAATTTTAACCATTCTTAACTAAGGGCCTCTAAATACTTTAACATCTCTCTCTCCGCGTCAACACTATCCCACTTATTTTCTATATCCGGCATTGCCATTATCTTCTGCATAATTGCCTCTTGTTTTTGGCCTTCCCTTAATGCAACAGAATAGCGTATATGGGGGCTATAGGTAACCATTGAATAGAGAGGAATCCATTTATCCGGGTGTTTTTGGTTAAAGCGGGCTTCAATCTTTTTCTGTAGCAGAAATTTCGGGTCTGCTGTTTTATCACGCATTTCAATAAAATTCATAATCGCCATATCAGCAATTGCATCGGCATCCGGCTTACGTAATTGCTGATATTCAGGAAGAATTTTATTCCAGTCTTCCTTGTGTCTATTTATTAAGTCATTCAACACAACGCAGTCCTCAAAGCCGCAATTCATACCTTGTCCAAAGAAAGGGACAATTGCGTGTGCTGCATCGCCTATTAAGGCAATTTTATTATCAAAAGTCCATGGATAACACTTCACCGTTACTAATGCTGAAGCAGGATTATTCATAAAATCGTTTAATAGTGTTGGCATTAAAGGAAGAGCATCCGGAAATTCGGCTTTGAAAAAAGAGGCAACCTGTTCTTTTGTTTTTAAACTGGCAAAAGATTTTTCACCGTCAAAAGGCAAAAACAAGGTACAGGTAAAATCTCCATCTAAGTTGGGCAGCGCAATCATCATAAAGGTGCCTCGCGGCCATATATGTAATGCATTTTTCTCTATTAAAAATTCTCCATTGGGGCCGGGTGGAATGATCAGTTCTTTGTATCCGGCCTCTATGTAATGCTGATTATATTCAAAACGGTCAGTGGTAAGCTGCATGTTCAGGCGTGATGCAGCAAAGGCTCCATCGGAACCGAAAAGTATATCACTTTTAACGGAAGAGCTTTGTTTTGTTTCTGCATTTTCAAAATGCATTTCTATGTTCTCTCTGTTAATAGTGGTGCAGCGCTCATTAAAATGAATTTTCACATTTGGCTGCTGTTCTGCCAAATCCACCAATCTCATATTAATTTCGGCACGCGATACAGAATATATTGCCTGGTCGTATTTACCATAGGGCTGGTAAGCTGTTGAACCGTCCTTATTATGAATATAGCGACCATACATAGGGATGGCTATCTTTTTTATTTCTTCTGCTATGCCAACCCCTTCAAGGCCTTTCCAGCCCCTGTCGCTCAAAGCCAGGTTAATGGATTTCCCAGCCGACATTTTTATCTTACGCATATCCGGCCTGCGTTCGAATACATCTATTTTGTATCCTCTTTTTGCCAGGTAGATGGATAAAAGAGAGCCAACAAGGCCTGCTCCTACTATTGTTACTGTTTTGCTCATTTATTATTTATTATTTTTTAGCCTGTTTTGACGTTTTGGTATATTCTTATTTTTAATAAAAATATCTATCCAACCCAACCGTTAAAGTTACGTAGAATAATTTTTCCGACTTCTGTTTTGTATTTATCCTAAATAGAAAAACCATTCTTTCAATAAAAGTAAAAATTTATTGAAAGAATGGATTTAATTTTTTAAAGTGCTTAAATAGTTGGCATCATCAATAACTGAAATGGCAGGCCACCCTACATACTGAGCGAATAGGCTGTCTAAAAAGTATAATTTTCATACTATTGTCATGTTGAATAGTAATGAACATCTTGTAAATCAAGGGAAAAGATTTCTCGACTTCGCTCGAAATGACAGGTTAAATTACCTTTTAGACAGTCTATTCGGCCGAAGTATAATAAGAGAGGTATAATCAATGAGATAAAGCAGGACAATACAAACGGAGCCTCACTAATAAACAATTTTTATTTCAATTGCATTATTTTTTTTGTAAAAATCTCATTATTGGTTTTTATCTTCACAAAATAAATCCCATTTGGGCCATCACCATCAAAAAGCAATTGATGTTCCCCGCGGCTTTGCTTTTCTTTAGCCAAACTTTTTACCTTTTCTCCCAGCACATTATAAATATCTATTTCTATTGATGAATCTTCAGGTAAAGAATAAAAAATGGTTGCTTTTTCAAAAAATGGATTGGGAGCAATTGTTAATTGAAAATTATCAATTACGCTATGCGGAATTCTTGTTGTAATACAAAAGGCAGAATCAAGAGTTATCCAGGAATTTTGATTGAAAGAAAGAGTATTGGTTGTATAACCTAAATTAACTAATGAGTCATTGGGAATATGAACAGTAATAGAAACATCTGCAATAGTTCCTGTTTGGGTAATATCGCATCCGGTAGAGCCAGTATTGTCTGTTTTGATTAAATAAACGGTGGAACTGCCGGTACCGGGTAAATAATCTCCTTCTCCTGTAATCACATACCCATTATCCGTTGTAACCTTAACTTTTGCTGGTATGTCATCAAATGCATCATACGCACTATTGTAAACTTTTATCCATTGTGAATTTCCGGCATTATCCAATTTCCAGATAAATAATCCTCCAGGAATAATTTGCGTTCTGCCACTAACCAAAATCCCATCATCCTGAGTAGTTACAACTCCTTGTGCATCGTCATAAGCACCGTTATCCATTCGTTTTGCCCATTGAAAAACTCCGTTTTTATCCAACTTAATTACCAATGCATCAAGTGTTCCACCAAAGCTACCATTAGTTTTACCAACAAATATATAACCATCGCTGGTTTCTGTTGAAGCATATCCCATCTCTTCATACGCGCCCCCCATTGATACCGACCACATTTTGTTGGTTCCATTTGTCTTGATGACATAAAAATCGGAATGCGAAAAGCCCAAAGAGTCGCTGTTGAAAGAATTGCTGTATCCGGTTATTAAATAATTGCCATCGGAGGTTGGGCAAACATCGTATCCTTCCTCCTGCAAATTCCAAAAATCAGCCGAACCAAAACCTGTTGAAGATATCAGATTTCCATTCAAATCTGTTTGGAACAATGCCACAGATACTGCAGCAGCAGGGTTAGGGCTCATTCCGGAAATAACATATCCATTATGTGCATAATTTAAAGCTACCGAATAGGCGCTTCCACTATAACCTAAGGAATCACCATAAGATTTACTCCATTGTAAATCGCCAAGCGAATCCGCCTTCATCAAAAATGCTTTTTGGGTATAATTGGAATCCTGTGATATTCCGGCAACGGTGAAACCTCCATCTGGTGCCACTACCAGCGAATAGCCTACATCATTTTTAGCGTCTCCATATGTTTTAAACCATTGTGGAGTACCGTTAGCGCTTGTTTTTAACAAAAAAATGTCAGAAGGATTAAAACTATTGATTGTGTCGGAAGGTGTGTTTCCTGTAATGATAAATCCACCGTCTGTAGTTTGTTGAATACCCCTTGCCTCATGAGGAATATTGCCATTATAAAGTGCATTACCAATAATTTTCTGGAACGCAATCTGCGAAAAAACAAATTGACTACCGGTTATAGTGAACAGCAGCGTTGAAGCAAAGAGTAATTTTGACAGTTTCATGGATGATATTTTTTAATTTTGCTGCCAAATATCCGGATAGCATACAGGGAAAGAAATGATACAAATCACCGTGTCGGCTGAATAATATCATAAACTATTCTTTAAAATTTCACCGAACCTAAAAATGTCTTCAAATGAATTGTATAAAGGCACCGGTGCACAACGAATAACATTAGGCTCACGCCAATCGGAAATAACGCCAGCTTTTATAAGTTTATTAAAGAGCTCTTTCCCTTTTCCATGAGCAATGATGGAAAGCTGGCATCCGCGTTGCTTTTTGTCGCGCGGAGTAATAATTTCTAAATAACCATTCTGTCTGGCACTTAATTCTCGTTCTACATTAATGCTATCAATAATAAACTCTAAGTATCCGGTAAGCTGCTCTGCTTTATTTACCAGTGCATCTATACCTGCTTCATCAAAAATATCAACGGCCGCTTTATGGGCCGACATAGATAAAACAGGAGCATTGCTCAGTTGCCAGGCTTCTGCCGTGGGCATAGGAACAAAGCCTTTCTCCATTTTAAAGCGGGTTTGTTTATCATGTCCCCACCAACCGGCAAAACGTAATGTATCTGGCTTATTCAAATGTTGCTGATGAATAAAAACACCTCCAACACTGCCTGGGCCGGAGTTTAGGTATTTATAGGTACACCAGCAGGCAAAATCTACATTCCAGTCATGTAGTTGTAATTTTAAATTGCCTGCGGCATGGGCAAGGTCAAAACCAACTACGGCACCAACTTTATGGCCGGCCGTAGTAATACCACTCATATCAAACACCTGACCTGTGTAATAATTTACCCCACCAATCAAAATAAGAGCTATTGTATCTTTATTTTTTTCAATTGCCTCAACAATGTCTTCATGACGAATACAATGTTCTCCTATCCGCGGAGCCACTTCAATGATAGCATCGGAAGGATTATATCCATGAAATTTAACCTGTGACTCCAACGCATATTGGTCAGAAGGAAATGCTTTTGCTTCACACAAAATTTTATACCGTTCTTTTGCAGGCCGGTAAAAACTTACCATCAGTAAATGTAAATTCACTGTAAGCTGGTTCATCACCACTATTTCTTCAGGTAAAGCACCTACAATTTTTGCAACAGGCTCAGCAAATTGTTCGTGATAAGGAAGCCAGGGCTTACGTGCATGGAAATGGCCTTCAACACCAAATGTGGCCCAGTCTTCCAGCTCATTCAAAACATAATCCTGTGTTGATTTGGGCTGTAATCCTAATGAATTGCCTGTAAAATAAACTACTTCGCGCCCATGCATTCGAGGAAAATAAAATTTTTCACGAAAATTTTTTAATTGGTCTGCGGCATCCTGCTTTTGAGCAAATTCAAGTGTGTTTTCGTAAATCATGTTTTTTCTTCTGTATTATATTACCGCATGATGCAGAATAGACTTGTGCGTTGAAAATTTGGAATAATGCCATAACTTTGTGCATTATATTCAATATTCTTCGTAAAGTTGTTAAAATTACTCTAATTCCAACAATTCCTGCTTTTCCTTTTTTGTAAGACCGTTCACTACCAGATTATATGAATCAGTAATCCATTCACGGAGTATATGTATTGAAACTGAACCATCTGCAATAATTGTGTTCCAATGTTTTTTATTCATGTGATAACCCGGTATTACACAAGAATATTTTTCTCTTAACTCAATTGCCTTTTCCGATTCGCATTTTACATTGAACTGTAATGGACTTTCATCCATGCCAACAAGCAAAAAGGCTTTATTTATCACTTTAAAAACAAGGGTTTCAGGACCAAAAGGTAAACTTTCTGTAGCTCCCTTTTTTGAAATACAATATTCTCTTAACTCTTCAATATTCATTGATTTTTTCAGTTCATTAAATAAATATAACCATCATTTCTGCATACGGTTTTAGATTAACTGCCAGTAAATTCCATTTCAAAGATATATATTTGTGTGTTATTA
>JAHEXZ010000139.1 GCA_023251835.1 Bacteroidota bacterium
TTACCTGTAGCCAGATTTATGACAATGGCAACGTAGGTATTGGAACTACAAGCCCCGCTGCCAAATTAGAAGTTCAGGGGGCTGTAAAAATAGTAGATGGTTCTCAGGCGGCTGGCAAAGTATTAACATCTGATGCAACAGGATTAGCAAGTTGGCAAAATAATGCAATTCCAACCCTTTCATCAATAACATCTTACACAGCAAGTGGGACATGGACAAAACCCGCAAACCTTTCTTATATTATTATTGAGGTGTGGGGTGGTGGTGGCGGTGGTGGTGGCGGTTCTTCTGGTGGTGGAAATGGAGGTGTTGGAGGAATATCATCCTTTGCGACAGTCACCGCCAACGGTGGTGCTGGCGGTTTTGGCGGAGGAAATTGTGGTAACCCAATTAATGGTGATGCAGGAGGCAATGGTGGAACAACAACTGGTGGGGATGTGAATATTACCGGAGCAGCAGGGGTGGCCGGACAATCCATAACAGGTGCTTACGGAGTTGGCGGAACAGGTGGCGGCATGGCAGGTGGTGCAGGTGGGGGATGTGCTAATGGTTTTAATGGTTTAGCCGGTAATTCTGGTAGTGGCGGAGGTGGTGGAAGTGGTACTGTTGCTGGAGCTGGAGGAGCTGGTGGTGGTGGTGCTGGTGGTTATGCAAAAAAAATGATTTCAGCTGGTTCTTTAGGAGCCACTGAAGCTATAACAATTGGTGCCGGAGGATCCGGTGGTGCACCTGGAGGAAGCGCTGGTGGTGTTGGTGGTGATGGATTAATTGTTATTTATGAATATAAAACACAATAGTGGTCAAACTTTTAGTTTAATTGGAAAGAACTTGTCCTGTTCTCAATAAAAAAACTGCCTCAAAAGTGTTCCTAACTTTCATAATGAAAATTGATTTTTGAAGCAGCCTCCTTTAGAAATGCTACTACATAACCTAATCCCATGTTTCCTCTCCTTAAAAAGGAGAAGGAAACATGGGGGAGGTTAAATAAACCCGTTAATAAGCCACTACAACATTTTGAGGATTGCCTTGCTCATCTGTCCATTCAAATTTATATCCATAAGGACATGTTGTAGCAACAGTGCCATCGGCATTAACACCATAAGTAATGTGAAGCACTTTTGTTGACCAGTGAAAAAATAATTGTCCGGTAGGCTTAAATATACAATTTGCCGGGTCTATAATTTTATAAGAAAAGGCTGCAGGCATATCAATATAAAATTCTTCTCCATAACGATCTACACCCCAAAATGCAAGACTTGGATAATCAGTAGTTGATGTATCTGATATAACTGAAGATTTTAACACACCACTTACATTCTCAAGAGTTCTTTTTATAGCAGAATGCCAACTGCGGGTGGTACCATCTTCAAATGTTATCTCCATATTTGCTCTTACCTTATAAACAATTGGCTGGCCTAAGAAATAAAGCTCAACCCATCCGCCTCCATTTTCATTTTTAACACTATGAGTACCGTTAAAGGTTAATTTTTTCCCGGTTGATACATAAGTAACCTTATAGTTATTAAAGGTAAGTGTTGCCACTGCCCCCTGTGTTGACCATGTTGTTATGGTTCCACTACTATAGGGAAGTTGAATAACAATTTGCCCGCCTCTCTTTTTCCCGGAGCAAACAATGGTACTATCGTAATTCAACTTTATTATGCCCATTGCTTTTTGTGATGAGTCAATAACTGCACCGCAAACACTTTGTACACCTCTTGTTGTTGATACTTCGCTCATGGCAGTGTTGGCTTCATCCATAGCCTGGTTAGATTCATTATCTACATTGGAATGATCAGAGGATCTGAGGGTTTGCTGGGTTGTTTCTGTAGAAGTATTGTTAGTAGGATTAGGGGTTGGGGCTGGGTCATCCTTTTTCTTACAGCCGGCTATTACAAAGCAGGCAATTGTTGCTCCTAAAAGAGCCTTAAAAATGAGATTAGGTGCTTTCATGGTAAGTGTTTTTAAGGTTAATGTATAGGTTAGTTTTTGCGCAAAGTATTATTATAAACAAATCTAATAAAAAAACTGTTACATTACAAACGAAAAATTTGAACGTTAAGTATATCTGCAATGATGGAATATTGGGGATTGAGAACTTTCGATAAAATAAAATATAAATTATTCCAATCATTCATTATTCCACCACCACCATATAGGTTTTCATGTTCGGAATTTGTACCCACAGCAATAATTTCAGTTAATCTTAAATCCAATAATACAAACATCATCCACCTGCTCCAAAGCTCCCATCCATCCCGTAAATGAGGATTCGAGTTTTTTCTTTTGTTCGCTGGGGCTGAGTACGAAATTTCCTAATAATATTTCTTTTAAAACTTTGTGCTTTAATTTTTTCCCTTTTGGCCCTCCAAACTGGTCGGCATAGCCGTCAGTATGTAAATAAAATAAATCTCCCTTGTTATAAGGAATCGTGTGGCTTGTAAACGGAAGTGGATTATCCGTTCTGCCAATAGCTTGTTTATTTGCTTTTATTTCTATGAATTTGCCATTAGAAATGTACCATAATGGATTATTAGCTCCGCTCCATTTAATCTCTTTTGTGGCAGCGTTTATTGATATGAGTGAGATATCCATACCATCTTTTACATCTTCACCATTTTTTGAAAAAGTTTCTAATACCAAATCCCTTGTTTTGTCTAATATTTTTCCGGGTTCTGTAATCCCAAATTCCAGTACAGCCGTATTAAGCGCGTTGCTGCATATAACACTTATAATAGCACCGGGAATACCATGTCCCGTGCCATCGGCTACAGCAATAAGTAATAAATCTTTTTTCTGCTCCATCCAGTAAAAATCCCCGGCAACAATATCTTTGGGCATATATAAAATAAAATTTTCCGGAAGCTGCGATTTAATATAATGTTCGGGTGGTAAAATGGCATCCTGAAGCCGTTTTGCATAAGTGAACGAAGCAAATATTTCTTTCTGTTTTTCTTCTATCAGGTTTTTTTGTATTTCTATTTTCCTTTTTTGTCTTCTGGTATATTTCAATCGGTTAAATGCAAAAATTGTAAAACCCAGAATCAGCAATGAAATTCCTGTTACAGAATAAATAACCACTTTTTGTGTCTGTTCCTGTTCAGCGGCTATGGCCATTTGTTTTTCATGCTCTTTTTCATCCAATGCTCTTTGTTTATCATACGTATATTTTAATTCCTGTTTGAGAACTTCTTTTTGATTTGTTTCATTCACTATGCTATCACGCATTTGTATATAAAGTTCATGCATGACGAGTGCTTCTTTATAATTGCCGTTAATTTTATAGCTGTTGAACAAAGCCTGACTTGCATCCTTTGTAGCAGAAACAAGGCCACCTTCCTGGGCTATGGATAACGCTTTTTTATAGTAAGTAACCGCTTTTTCAATTTCACCGCCCTGCTTGTATATATCACCAATATAATTCAGTGTAGCTGCTATCCATCTTTTTTTACCAATTTCTTCAAACATTTCCAGACTGCGGTTGAAATAATCCAAAGCCAGCGAAGTCACTCCTATTCGTTTATATACAAATCCAATATTACCTAAAGCTAATGCTGTATTATTTTTATCTCCAATTTCTTTACTGACTGTTAATCCCCGGTTAAAGTACATCATAGCCTTAGCATCATTTCCCTGATCTGCATATAAGGAGCCGAGACCACTATATGCAATAGCAACACCTCTTTTATCACCAATACTTTCCCTTATTTTTAAACTGCGCATTTGGTAATCAATGGCCTTAAGTGTATCGCCAAGTTCATGGTACATCCTTCCAATATTACTTAGGCAATTAGCTTCTCCATTTTTATCGCCAATCTCTTCATTTATTTTTAAGCTGCGGGTGTAATAATCAATTGCTTTTGCATTTTCTGCCTGATCCTGGTATATAATACCAAAGTTGTTTAAGGTAGCGGCTACTCCTTTCTTATCCTCAATTTCTTCTCTTATCTCCAAACTATGGGTATAATATTCTATAGCTTTAACATTTTCCCCTTTATTGTAAGAAATAATTCCAAGGCTGTTTAATGCCTGTGCCAATGCCTTTTTAAAAGTTGTTTTTTCAGGTAGAGTTAGCGACTCTTTCCTGAGGTTTTGTTCGGCTATATCAACAATTTTTTGATTTAGTTCCTGGTCGAGTTCCGGGTTGGATATATAAATAATATTGTCCCAGGCGTAGTATGCATTTATTTTGGCCGTGTCGTGATGGGCTATGGCAATAGTTTTTTTCAGGGAATCAATACTATGTTCCTGTAATGGAGTTAGCTGTCCAAAGCTATTCAAAGTAAGAAAAGAAAAAAATATGTAGAGAATATGATTCATCCCATCAGGCATATACCAAACAAATATACTTAAAACATTAAAAATACGTATTGCAAATCTCGTAATGCGATAAGTGCAAATCTTTAAAATTCTTTTTGCAACCGAATTTTATAATAAAAAACAATTTTTAAGTATCATAACTAAGCAAAATCAAGTGAAAAGGAACATATTACGGTGGTTTAGGGCTAATATTATAAGATTGGATTATTCATTTTTTAAAAAAACAATGACGAATTGCTTAATTCTGTAAAAATATTTTGCTTTTTATGAAAAGTGCTTTACATTTATCACAACTATATAAAACGAACTGCTATGAAAAACAAAAAGAAAATTATGGTTGCAGTAATTATAATGGCTGCTTGTCCCTTTTTTGTTATAAACCTTAGTCCTTATGCCGGAGCAAATGGATCGGGTGCTCCCAGCGGAAATACAGGTTCCCCGGGTGATGGTTCAAATTGCACTTCCTGTCACAGTGGAACAGCATCAAATCAGGCCGGATTAATTACATCCACTATACCAATTTCGGGATACGTTCCTGGCCAAACCTATACCATCACAGGAGCAATTACTACAACCGGAAAAACAAAGTTTGGTTTCCAGGTTTCTCCTCAGGATGTAAATGGGGTACTTAAAGGAACAATGGTTGTTACAAATTCAACGGCCACACAATTAATCAATAGTGGAAAGTATATAACACATAAATTTGCGGGTAATGCTTTTCCTTCCGGAACTGCTACCTGGTCATTTGATTGGACTGCACCTGCGGCTGGTACCGGAGATGTTACTTTTTATGGGGGATTCAATTCTTCAAACAGTATGAGCAATACAAGCGGAGACCTGATAACCCTTTCTTCTTTAACTGTATCGGAAGATATAACTACAGGTATCTCAGCTATAAATAATAATTTTAATCAGTTGACGGTTTACCCTAATCCCTTCACTGACAAATTATATGTCAACAGCTCTGATGAAAACGATAAGATGGAAGTAAGTGTGATTGATATTAATGGAAAGGTATTAAAAAGATTAAATAATGTGCAGAATAACCAACGTTTGGATTTAGAGGATATAGCCAACGGTTATTACGTGCTGAGTATTAAAACAGCAGATGGACTTATAATAAAAAAAGTGACCAAAAAATAAATTTTACTCCTATCTTTACACCTGTGCCCAATTATTCTTTCTGGTTTGTAACCCAATCGTCAGAATTGAATATCAATTGTAAAATCTAAATGCAAACTTTTACCAAAGCTGAACGTTTGTCCGGCAAAACAGCCTTGGATAATTTATTTGAAACAGGCAAATCCTTTAATAGTTTTCCTTTTAGGCTTATTTGGCTGGAGGTGGTGGATGATAGTCCGGTTCCTGTACAAACAGTTATAAGTGTTCCAAAACGATCATTTAAAAAAGCGGTAGACAGAAACAGGATAAAACGACTGATTCGGGAAGGATATAGAAAAAATAAAAAAATAATTTATAACCAGATCAACAATAAAAAGATTCATTTACTGTTTATTTATACCGCGAGAACAATAATTGAATATAAAGAAATGGAACAAAAAATAATCACTGCATTACAACATTTAGCTAAAGCCATCGCTTCTTAATTCAATATTGAAACCATTGTATCCTTTTATTCGTTATCTGCTCATTGGAATGATAAAAACATACCAATATACTATTTCACCTATGTTGGGGGCATCGTGCAGGTATCAACCCTCCTGTTCCCACTATGGCATCGAAGCATTGAAAAAACATGGCTCTCTTAAAGGCGGGTATTTGACCCTTAAACGCATCTTGTCATGCCATCCGTGGGGAGGGCATGGCCATGATCCGGTGCCATGACAATAAAAGAATACAAGAATTTTCAATGAAGGAATTAAATTCGTAAATTAGTAGTCATCCTGAAGTCGAAGGGCGTTTATCTGTAACAAACATGAAATCATTTATAAAGAAATTCAAATTTTTATTTATTGCTGCCTTGTTGGGAGGATATGTAATTATCTCTTACAGCTTTGTTGATAGCTATTTCGAAGTATCTAAAAACTTAGACATTTTCGCTACCTTGTTTCGTGAATTAAATATTTATTATGTTGACGAAACTAACCCGGGAGACCTTATGAAAAAAGGTATAGATGACATGCTTGCTTCCCTGGACCCTTATACTAATTTTATTCCCGAATCAGAAATTGAAGATTATCGTTATATGACTACCGGACAATATGGTGGTATTGGTGCTCTTATACGTCAGGAGGGGGAATATGTGGTGATTTCTGAACCCTATGAAGGTTTTCCTGCACAAAAAGCTGATTTAAGGGCTGGCGACAGGCTTCTTAAAATTAATGATACTGAAACAAAAGGCAAAAAAACAGAAGATGTAAGCAAATTTCTCAAGGGGCAACCAAGCAGCACAATTAAACTGATTATTGAACGTGAAGGCGAGAAGAAACCAATAGAAAAAATAATAAACCGGGAGGAGATCAAAATAAAGAGCGTTTCCTATTCCGGAATGATAAAACCTGGTATCGGCTATATAAAATTAACCGGCTTTACAGAAAATGCGGCAAATGAAGTAAAAGATGCCTTAATGGAGCTTAAAAAAAATCCGGAGTTTAAATCCCTTATCCTTGATCTTCGAGGAAATCCTGGTGGATTGCTGAAGGAAGCTGTAGATATTGTCAACATATTTGAAGATAAAGGAACCGATATTGTTAGTACACGAGGTAAAGTTAAAGATTGGGACAGAACACATAAAGCACTCAATAACGCAGTAGACCTGACTATTCCTATTTCTATATTGATTGACAGAGGATCGGCATCTGCTTCAGAAATTGTTTCTGGTGCTTTGCAGGACCTTGATAGAGGAGTGATAATCGGCCAACGTTCCTATGGCAAAGGCCTTGTACAACAAACGCGTCCACTGAGCTACAATGCTCAGTTAAAAGTTACTGTTGCCAAGTATTATACACCCAGCGGCCGATGTATACAGGCATTAGATTACTCACATCGTAATGAAGACGGAAGCGTTGACAAAGTAGCGGATTCTTTGATTTCTGCCTTCAAGACCAAAAATGGTCGTATTGTATATGATGGAGGTGGAGTTGCTCCTGATATTACTACAGAAACTCCTAAATACAGTAGCATTTTGACCAGCCTGGTGACTAAAAACCTGATATTTAATTATGCAACAAAATATAGGATCGCTCATAACACTATTGATCCTGCTAAGGATTTTAAACTTACTGATGCCGAATATGATGATTTTACGGCTTTCCTGAATGGTAAAGATTATGACTATACCACTAAGACTGAAAAAACGTTAGATGAGCTAAAAGAACACGCTAAAGACGATAAAACCCTGGATGCCATAAAAGCAGATATTGACGCATTAAAACAGAAAGTAATGCACAATAAGAAGGAAGATTTAATAAAATACAAGCCTGAAATAAAGCAGTTTCTGGAAGAAGAAATTGTATCCCGTTATTATTTTCAGAATGGCCGTCTGGAAGCTTCTTTAAAAGATGATTTAGATTTAAAAGAAGCCGTAAGTTTATTAAATAATAGCGAACGCTATAATACTATACTTACAACCATTGTAAAATCGGAAAAGTCGCTCTATAATCCTGATAAGGATAAACAAAGAAATTTAAGAAAGCCTAAAGGTGATATGGAAAATTAATTTTTCTGCTCCATTTTCAATTGACACTTCAGCGGTATATGAAGCCTTTTTTTTCTGAAAAGTACCATCTGTATATTTATATCTTTTCGCTGATCCTATTGGTGATTGGTTTGCCATTATCAAAATTTTTGATGAGCCTGTCGCAAATAATAATGATATGTAATTGGTTTCTGGAGGGAAATCTGAAAAATAAACTGGTATCCTTTAGAAATAATACAACAGCGATTCTGTTAAGTTCCGTTTTAGTATTACATATTATAGGGCTGCTTTACACTTCCGATTTTAACTATGCCTTTAAAGATATACGTATTAAGCTTCCGCTATTGGTGCTTCCGCTGGTTATTTCCACTTCAAAACCTCTTTCACAAAAAATAACAGATAGTATCTTAAAAGTATTTGTGGCAGCAGTTATTTGTGGTAGTTTCATCAGCATATTTATCTTAACGGGGTTAATCCATCGTCCCGTAATTGATACGCGATCTATCTCCATTTTTATATCTCATATTCGTTTTTCTTTATTGATTTGTGTGGCAATCTGCGTTTCCTTAAATTATATTTTTCGGCCTCCAAATGCAGTTGCCAGGGTGTTTTGGTGTGCG
>JAHEXZ010000079.1 GCA_023251835.1 Bacteroidota bacterium
ACAAATGACAGGATACATAATACGGTTAAAAAAGTTGGACGCTTTGCCGCAACTACAGTTGAAGTGTTTGTTTCTTCCATTGTTTTGTTTTTTTGTGAATATTAATTATTTATATAGTTAGCTAATACTAAAACCAAATAAACATAAAAAAATAAGGTTGGCAAAATTTATTTTTTCTATTTTATGAACAAGAATGTATATAAACCGGAATAGATGGGTTAACAAGCAGATGTTCCTCTCTCCGGAGTTTATGCAAGTCTTTACAATTTTTATGTTCTTACATTTTTGTACTTTTGCGAAATCAATGGTATGAACCCCAAAGTAGGACTTTGGAAACCTCCAAAGGATAAATACTATTGTTAAACTAATTATTTCATAAGTTATGTCATCATTTGTTAAAACAGAAATGGACGGAAGTGTATTAAAAGTATCACTTAACCGTCCGGACAAATTTAACAGCTTCAATCGTGAAATGGCCATGCAATTGCAGGCAGCATTGGATAAAGCAGCTACTGATGCTGCTATTCGGGCTGTTTATTTAACAGGTGAAGGTAAAGCATTTTGTGCAGGTCAGGATTTATCAGAAGCTAACGATCAAACCGGACCTGGTATTGAACGTATTGTCCGTGAGCATTACAACCCTATTGTTTCAAAGATACGAACACTTGAAAAACCTGTTATATGTGCTGTAAATGGCATAGCAGCCGGTGCTGGCGCAAACATTGCATTAGTTTGTGATATAGTAATAGCAAGTGCTACGGTTTCTTTTATCCAGGCATTTAGTAAAATAGGGCTTATACCTGACAATGCCGGTTCTTTTTTTCTGCCACGTTTAATTGGCTTTGGAAAAGCTTCTGCATTGATTATGTTGGGAGATAAAGTAAGTGCTACTGATGCAGAAAAAATGGGAATGATATATAAAGTAGTTGATGATAATAAATTGCATGATGAAGCTATGACAATAGCTAAAACGCTGGCTGCCATGCCGACAAAAGCATTAGGCATGACAAAATATATGCTGAATAAATCAATGGAAAACACATTGAACCAGCAATTAGAATTAGAAGCTGAGATGCAGGTAAGAGCTGCATTAACAAATGATTACACAGAAGGGGTAAATGCATTTTTAGAGAAACGGAAACCTGTGTTTAAGGGGGAGTAGAATCCCTCCCAGCCTCCCAGCCTAAGACGGGTAGAGATTGAGAAATAGAAAAAATAAAAGTTTATTATGTATGGTAACTAATAGTGCAAAAATAAAGTCGGTGATTGGAGTGGAGGGACTTGTTGGGGTGATAGGTTCTGGTGCCATGGGAGCCGGAATTGCCCAGATAGCAGCAACTGCAGGCCATGATGTAATTGTATATGATACCAACAAAGAAGCCTTAGGCAGGGCAAAAAATAATTTAGAAAACGCTCTTAAAAAACTTGTAGAAAAACAAAAGTTAACAGAACAAACTGCACAAGCCATTTTAAAACGTACTCAATATGCTAACGAGCTCAATCAGTTTAAAAATTGTGCATTAATCATTGAAGCGATTATTGAAAATCTGGAAGTAAAACAACAACTTTTTTCCAGCTTAGAAACGATTGTCGTAAAAGATTGTATATTGGCCAGCAATACCTCTTCCCTATCTATTACTTCTATTGCTTCCGCCTGTAAACATGCTGAACGTGTTATAGGGATTCACTTTTTTAATCCTGCTCCTGTAATGCCTTTGGTAGAGATTATTCCGGCAATTTCAACGGATAATAAAATAACAGAAGTTTCTAAAAAACTTATTAACAGCTGGGGCAAAATTACTGTTCTTACAAAAGATACTCCCGGGTTTATTGTAAACCGTGTAGCGCGTTCTTTTTACGGTGAATCTATTCGTATTTATGAAGAGGGTATTGCCGATTTTGCAACTATTGACTGGGCATTAAAAACATTCGGAGGCTTTAAAATGGGCCCTTTTGAATTGATGGATTTTATTGGAAACGATGTCAATTATAAAGTTACGGAAAGTGTCTGGGCACAATTTTTTCATGAACCTCGTTTCAAACCTTCCCTCACACAAAAACGTTTGTTTGAGGCTAAATGGTTTGGCCGTAAATCAGGCAAAGGCTATTATAATTATTCAGAGGGTGCAATGCAGCCCAAGCCTACAGAAAATGAGGAGCTGGGAAAGACTATTTTTTACAGGGTTATTTCCATGCTTATTAATGAGGCTATTGACTCATTGTATCTGCAACTGGCGAGCAAAGAAGATTTGGACCTGGCGATGACAAAAGGAGTAAATTATCCGAAAGGATTATTAAAATGGGCAGATGAGCTAGGTTTACAAAATGTGCTTAATGTATTAGAAAACTTGTACAACACGTATGCAGAAGACCGCTACAGACCTTGTATATTACTTAAAACGAAGGCAGCAAAAAGAGAATTGTTTTATTAATTTCCCGGCCTTTCTTTACTGTACCTCCCAAATAGTCCTTCGGATAAAAGGCTCAAAGACAAAGATTTTCATTCAAAAAATCATTTCTTAGGTTTCTTTTTTTCTTTTGGGATGATGCTATTACTTCCATGTGTTGATTTTGTGTTGTGCGGATCATTGTAGAATTTATCATTCGGCTCTTTTTCATTAGTAACATTCAGATCAGTTCCATAGTTCCACTTACCTCGTTTAAACCCGAAACCATCATAGCTCATATCCGTGCAGTAATACTGGTATTGTCCCTCTAACAGTGGGTTTTCAGGCGCCAGATGATCGAATACAATAGAATCTTTTTTGCTACTGTACCGAAGCGACATGGTACAGGTAGCGGCATATTCAAAAATCACTCTCTTAGGATTTTTTTTAGGCATATTAAATATATCTGCACCAAAATGCGGAACCCCATTGTTATCAAAAGTCAGGACATCAATAATTTTCTTTTGACTTAGTTTATCATTGCCATCCCAGGCAAGCAAAGTGTAGTAGGTTTGTTTTTTTGTTTTTCTGGGAATAATCTTGTAATACAACATCCCAAACCACTTTTTATTGTCTGTGATGGCGTTTTCAGGATTTTTAATTTCGAAAGACTTATCTATTAATGGATACAATTGTATTATTTCTGTTTTTTCTTTCTTAAATAAACCTTTCTTTTTTACCTGAACATATTTATTCTGAATAAATCCAAAGTATTCCTGGGTTCCGTCACTATAAGGTACATTCCAGTTAATGAGTCTGAATGACTTATCCGGAGGAGTTAATCTTGCAATATCATTTAATGAATCAAATGTATAACTGAAAGAATTTTTGACCGTTAATGCTTTTTCAAATACTTGTACTATCTGCTGATTGTATTTTTTTTTATCCAAATCATCCTGACAAGAGTATAATTTCCGGCATAGTATTTTAAGTGTATCATTATATGAATCTAATGCTGCATTTTCAGCATTCTTTTCCTGTGCCGTGGTATGCAGCGAAAACATTATAAATATAAACAGACCGTATTTATACATTTCGGGAATAATAAAGAGAACGATAGTTAAATGAATTTATTTTAAGCACAAGGATTAACACATTATCCTGGCCGATATAGAGAAATAACAAAAAATGCCAGACTGCACAACAGTATGGCATTTAAATTCAGGTATTTTAGGCATTACGAGCCATGTAGAGTAGCTTTTTTGGCTGATAATTCTTCTTTGCTTTCTCTCCAGTTCTCATCATCAACGCAACAGTCAACCGGACACACAGCAGCACATTGAGGTTCATCGTGGAAGCCCACACACTCAGTACATTTATCGGACACTATATAATATATATCCATTGCAACGGGTTGTTGAGAGTCATCAGAATCAACTGTTAACCCGCTTTTTGAAGTAAATGTTCCTTTTACAGAGGTTCCGTCAGAAAATCGCCATTCACTGCCACCTTCATATATTGCATTATTAGGACATTCAGGTTCACAAGCCCCGCAATTAATGCATTCATCGGTAATTTTAATTGCCATAATACTCTTTTGTTTTTGTTAATTTTGTAAAACACTTTGCAAATATACTACAAAGCAAAGAATTTTAACAGGTTTGAAAACACAAAAAATGATACTAGATCAACGTATAAAGGCCTTTATTACATTAGGCGAATTTCTTAAACAATTTTCCGAGCCAAATAAGAAAAAAGCTGATAATCGGCTTAATGAGCAATTTTATATTCCATTTAATGAACTTATACAATCTGTTCATACGCAAAATGGATGGTTTACAGAAGATAATGTTCGCAATGCTCTGGCAGGAATTACATATATCCTGGATCAGGAGCTGCTGGTTGACTGGCTTTCACATTATATTGTGAAGTTACCGGCAAAAAAAAATGTGAAAACTATTGCAGTTATTATGGCTGGTAATATCCCTATGGTGGGTTTTCATGACATGTTGTGTGTTCTGTTATCCGGAAATAAGTTTGTTGGTAAATTATCTTCTGAAGACAAACTACTGATGCCTGCTATTGCAAAAATTTTAACTTATATTGAACCTGAGTTTACCGGATATATTGAATTTACAGAAGGTCCGCTTAAAAATATGGATGCTGTAATAGCCACTGGCAGTAATAATTCAGCCCGTTATTTTGAGTATTATTTCGGAAAATATCCTCATATAATTCGTAAAAACAGAAACTCTGTTGCAGTATTGGCAGGAACTGAAACCAGAGAAGAACTACAGCTTTTGGGAAAAGATATTTTTCAATACTTTGGCTTAGGTTGTCGCAATGTTTCAAAATTATTTGTACCTCAAAGGTATAAATTTGATAATCTTTATGATGCCATTTTTGACTTTCAATATATTATCAATAACAATAAATACAGTAATAATTACGAGTATAACCGAACTATTTATTTAATGAATAATGTGGATTCATTGCTTGATAACAATTTTTTGTTACTAAAGGAAGACACAGGTTATTCATCGCCAATAGGAGTGTTATTTTATGAATTTTATACTGATTTATTGGCTTTAAACAAAAAATTGATACAGGACAGTGAATTAATACAATGCATTGTTTCAAAAGAAACAGAAATAAATCTTTCTATTTCCTTTGGAACAAGCCAGCAGCCAAACCCCGGAGACTATGCAGATGGAATAGATACTTTGCAGTTTTTGATTGATTTGTAAGTTTATTCTAATACTTCGGCTGAATGAGTTTGAAATAGTTCGACAAGCTCACTAACCATTGCAAACTCATTCGCTCAGTATAAGTAATAAAGGCCGTAAGAAATTAAACTTTAAGGTTTCAAATTCTCCCGATACCATTTAACAGCTTCTTTTAAACCTTTTTTTAATGAGTATTGAGGATTATAGCAAAGCAGCTTTTTCGCTTTTTCAATGGATGCGAGAGAATGGGGAATATCACCGGCTCTATTGGGGCCATGAGCAATAGGAATTGTAGTAATTTTTTTATCGTATTCGCCAACGTATTCTTTCAAGCAGGCAACTAATTCATTAATTGTTGTGCTTTCGCCATAAGCTACATTATAAACCGTATTTAGAGCTGTTTTATTAGTAGTGCTTAATGCCAGCAGGTTTATCTGAAGAACATTGTCTATGTAAGTAAAATCTCTTGAATATTCTCCATTACCATTTATAACCGGAGATTCATGCTGCATCAACTGCAGAACAAATTTTGGTATTACTGCCGCGTAAGCCCCGTTAGGATCCTGCTTTCGGCCAAAAACATTGAAATATCTGAGTCCTATGGTATCTAAGCCGTAACATCGTTGAAAAATGTCAGCATAGAGTTCATTTACATACTTGGTAATTGCATAAGGTGATAATGGGTTACCAATTACATCTTCTACTTTAGGCAATGAAACAGAATCGCCATAGGTAGAGGAGCTGGCCGCATATACAAAACGTTTTATTTTTGCATCACGTGCAGCAACAAGCATATTTAAAAAGCCAGAAATATTGACCTCATTGGTTATTATAGGATCATTAATAGAGCGGGGAACAGAACCTAAAGCGGCCAGGTGCAGTACATAGTCTGCTCCTTCAATAGATTTTTTACAGTCATCCAGGTTACGAATATCCCCTGTAATCAAAGTAAAATCAGGATGAGTTAAAAACTCCTCAATATTCTTTTTGCTGCCAGTAGCAAAATTATCAAAACATATAACTTTGTTATGGGCATTCAGCAGAGTCTCACAGGAATTAGAGCCTATAAATCCGGCACCTCCGGTAACCAGAACTACTTTATTCTCAAACATTACCATCTAATAGATTTTTTTAAGAGTTAAGTTGAAAAGAAAACAACATACTACCCATTTTCTAACGGGGAGAGACAATGTTTAAAAAACAGCAACTATAAGATCGTGTTATACTTCGGCTGAATGAGTTTGCGTGCTTCGGCTACGCTCAGCAACCGTCAAACTCATTCGTTCAGTATAAACTCTTAGCAGGAGGAAAAAAAAACAGCTCTGCAATAAACTGCAGAACTGTTTTTAAGGAAAAATATTATTGCTATTATTGCCTATCAAAAGATTATTTTTTCTTTGACCGGATTTCAACCCTTCTGTTTTTAGCTCTGCCTTCTTCAGTATCATTTGTTGCAACAGGTTTGCTTTCGCCATACCCCTGAGAAGATATCCTTGCTACCGGAATACCTTTAGCTACGAAATAATTCATAACAGCTTTAGCCCTTGTTCTTGATAAATTCAAGTTGTATTCATCTGTGCCCACGTTATCTGTATGTCCTTCTATAACGAAGTGTACATCATTGTGTGTCTTCAAAATCTTAACAGCCTCATCTAAAGCGCTATAGGATTCTTTTTTTATGGTTGAACTATTGAAGTCAAAGGTTATCTGACTTTGGAATTGTTCCACACCTTTAACCTGAGTAGCCTGTGCTAAAGCAAGTGAATCATCATGTCTTTTCTTAGCAGCAGCAATTGCAGCGGCATCAACAGTACTTAAAGAATCCAGTTTTTCCAAATGTTTTATGTACCTGGCAAGTTTGATAACCTGGGCATCGTTATAACGATGCAGTGAATCGGCAACCAGATTTGTTAATATCATTTTTTCCTGAGTACTGTTGGCTACAATATTTACAAAAGCATCATTTGGGTGTGCGGCACTATACGTTGCTGTTTTTTGTTCAAGGTTTTTTATGTAGTTTGCTAATTTCATCACTTCCGCATCAGTATAGTGATGTGTGGTATCCTGTAAAACCTGCGAAAAACCGGCCAATGCTAACTGAAGGGAAAATAGGGTTAAGAAATATAACTTTTTCATTTTTATAATTTTATATATAAGAAGTATTTTGTCTTTTTATCTTTTTTATGTTATCCATAGCAGCAAAATTAAATGCTGCTATGGAAACATGTGGATTTTAAAAATTGTTTTTTTACTTATTAAGTATCTGACGTAAGTATTCAGCAGCTTCTTCAGCTTCTTTACTTCTCTTGTATGTGCTTGGAACTGGTGCTTCAATTGCTTTAGGAGCAACCATATCAGAACCAATTTTAAATGCTATACCAGCTGAAAACTGCAAATAATTGGATCCCTGAAATTTCGATTGAAGCAGATTAAATTTGGCAACACCCTGCAAATAAATGCCAGCATTTTCAAAAACCCATAAATTAACACCTCCACCAACATTTAGGTTGCCTGAATTATCTTTACCCTCACCTTTATGTTGGCCATGAGGAAAATCTCTGTATGTATTTCCACCACCTAACAAGGCATATGGGTCAAACCATTTTGCATCTCTGATACCCGATGTCAGAAAATTATACTTTAAGTTTATGTCTGTAGACCAAAAATTATGTGGATTAAGTGTTTCACTGGAAAGCACAAACTGAACACCTATTTTATTCTTGATACGTTTTTCCGCGCTGCAATGTATTGGGTAATAATTTCTTTCGTCACGAATTTTAAATTCTTTCAAACGTGAATCGTTATCATCAACCACATCCGGTCCCATCTGAATTACCCATGGAGTTTTAGTTATACGGTCCCACATACTCATTTTGGGGGCAGCAGTAGTATCCCCAGCAGGTTTTCCACCAAATTGCAAAAATGGAGTATCCTGAGCATGGATGGAAGTAAGCCCGGCAAATAGAGAAAAAGCAGATAAGGCTATTGTTTTAATGTACTTATTTTTCATTCGCATACGTTTGGTTATTTAGTGTTGTATTATAGGTTATAGTAGGTTCTTTTTTTGAAAGCGCAATATTACAAAATAAAATTTGATAATTCCAAAAATATTTGTATATAATTCAAAGCTATTAAGAGTCTGTTTAAATTTTATTCAAAAATACAGTGAATGCTTTCACACATATTTCCCTTCGACAAAAGCTCAGGGTAAACTAGCTCAATATGACCACGCGCGCTGTCAGTCTGAGCGAGCCTGCACTGAGCTTTTGCCGAAGTGAAGACTTTGGGCAGCTATAGCAAAATATTTCGATAAAATTTAAACAGTTTCTAAATCTATTTAAATTCGACAAAAAAATATGCCAATTTCATCAATTTGGCTTTATGACTACGTTTGGTATATATTCTGTTTTATTTCCAAATACTTTTTTCTTATCCATATATACAAACCGGCAAGTACGGATCCGATAAAAAAACCAGCAAGTATTCCTTTAGTTACGGGGATTCCCCCTTTAGTGTTTAAAGGTAAAACAGGTTCGTCAATAATTTGAAGAAATGGGGTTTCATCCATCAAAGTAAATTTTGATATTTCTAATTGTTTAATCCCTTCAATATACATGGAATTATTTACCTCCACATTTCTTCTTAATTTTATTTCAGTAATCATTCCCTGTGCTTTAACTAATTGGTTGCTGGCATCTTTCCACTTTGCAAGTGCAAGTTCAGCATCTCTGAGGGCAACAGCAATAGAGTCAACTCTTTTTTGAACAATGTCTACATTTGTACGTTCTTTTTCAGTAATTCTGTCAACATAAAAGCTTATTACTGCCTTAACAAGCTGTTCATTGAAATATTTTGAGAATAACTCTGATGGAGATGTAATTGTAACCGTAATAATGCTACTTTTAGATTTGTCTACTTTTAAAAAATTAGTTACAATTTGGGCATAAAACATTTTAAAAACAGCACTTTCCTGCATTGTTAAGTCATCCTTTTTATGTTGAAATCTAAAACCCTTTAAAGTTTCATCGGATTTCCATTTTTTGCTATAACCAAATAAATTAATAAAATGATTGGCAAGTATGTCTGTAGTGCTATCAATAGTAGCTTCCCTAAACAAAGCTGTTTTTATTATCGTCTCCGCTTTGATAATTTCCAGCAATTTATCCTCATTCATTGCTGCACCTGCACCAGAATTTAAAAGACCAAATTGATTGGCTAAAGCCATGGCACCAGAGACAGACCCACCTTTTGATCCTTCCAACATCATTGTGCTTGAGGCAATATATATAGGTTTAGAAATAAAAGAAACTAATATGCCTAAAGCAGTAACAAAACAAACAATACTTAGCACAATTAACCGGTTCTTTTTTATTTCAGTAAAGCATTCTTTTACAAACCTGATAACATCAATTAATGTAATACCTTTATCGTCCTCTTCCATGTTAACAAGTAAATATTTATTTATCTTACTCTTGAGACGGCCTCATTTTTAATTTGCCAGCTTCGTGAATATAACATAGAGGGTGGCTAAACCTGTCAGTTTAACTGTAAAATTTTCTATTGCCTTATTCCAATCTATGGGTTCACCTTTCTTTTTGTCTTTTTCCTTAACCACTTTAGCGGGTACAACTACTGTTGAACCTAATGGTACTTTGGGGTATAAGTTCAAAAAGATAAAATGTTTCGTTCTATGAACATATCCTCCAGCTTCAACCACAAATGTTTTTTTCTTATCTGCATCTTGGGCAAATCCAAGCCCATAGTTTCTTACATAATAGCGGGCAGACTTACCTTTTGTATATGGAGCGCTTATCTGGCCAAGATTTGCAATATTCGGATAATCAATTAAACCGGAAATCTGAATTAGCTGGTCAATTTTGGGAATGATCAATGTATCCCCACTTTTTACAATATAATTGTATTTTGAAGCGGAATCTTTAAGTACCTCCTGTAGCTTAAAAAATAAAAAACCTTCATTGAATTCTGTTCTTTTTAATGTAGCTCCTTCCGGAAAAGCATATTGTGTAAGCCCTCCGGCTCGTTGGATGAGATTTCCGACTTTTTCGTTTTTACTTAATATGGGATATACCCCCGGATATAGAACCTCTCCCATTAAAACAATATTTTTCTGAAGTTCAAAATTAGGTTCAGTTCGTACCAATATTTGATCATAAGGCTGGATTACATACCCTTCTGAGGTTTTATCAATTTTTAAACTTTCTCCAATTTCTATCGTTTTTACTACAGTACGTATTGGCACTAAATTTCCAGAGCTTGACACAAAATCAACTGCTCTTGATACTTCAATACGATTTCTGGCTGCTTCCTTTTTTAACCCACCCGCAAGATACAATGCATCTTTAAGTGTAATGCCATCTCCATAGGTATATTCCCCGGGGCTTCTTACTGCTCCGATTACACTAAATTTGAAATCATCCTTAAAATATGCTTTTGAAAATATTTTTATAATATCTAAATTTTGCAGCTTTATATTGTAAGAAGAATTAGAACTTTCCAGCACTTCTTTCAAATTAAAAGGAATGTATCTTTTGGACAGGTCTGTGTTCATCCGGATAATATATGCCCTGGCATCAAACACATCGTATAAAACACCTTCCGCTCTTTCAATAATGTCAGAAATTCTATCTCCTGGCTTTAATTCATAATTACCGGGAAGTTTCACAGGTCCGGTTAATTCAACATAATTACTATACCCAACCGGTACTTTTCTTACCAATATTTCATCTCCTCCAAAAAGTTCAAAATCTTTTTTTGCAACTATTAAACTATCGTAATCGACATCTATAATGGCTTCCTGGTTGTTTAAAAAACGTTTGATCTGGATTCTTTTCCTGTAAGCCCCCGCTTCAAAGCCTCCCGCATAATCTATCAGCGACTTAAGATTTTCTTTTTCTATCAGCTCATATTCTAACGGCCTTTTAACCTGTCCGGTCACTTTTACTACCCTGCCTGAAGAGGGCACTAAAATATAATCATTGTTTTCAAGAAAAAAATCCTGCTTACTATCGGGGTTCATGAGATATTCGTATACATCAAGTGTTTTTATTGTTTGCCCTCCCCTTCTGATATATATTTTCCTGACCGAACCAATAGGGCTTACACCACCCATAGTTACTAATACATTAAAAGCTGTATTAATGGAAGGAACGGTATAGGATCCAGGATTGTTTACTTCTCCAACAACATTTACAGTAATAATTTTAGAATAAGAAAGCGTGACGTCAAGCTGAGAGTTATTTAAATCATACACAGATCTGAATTTACTGGCAATCAATCCTTTCGCATCTTTAAAAGTAAGCCCATTGAGATATATACGACCAACGAGTTTAGGGTTGATGGCTCCGTTTTCGTCAATTTTAAATACTTCATTAAAATCGGAAAATCCCCAGATAGCAATATTTAATTCATCTCCAATGCCAAGCACATAGTTATCAGGTGCTTTGAGTTGGTTTGCTCTGGTGAAGAATTTAACATCGTTATTTTTGAAAAAAGAATGGCCAAAAATAAGCTCTGTACTTTTTTCAGGAATACCTTTGGCAATTGTATCTATTTCATTATTTTTTCGAGCACTTTGTGTTCCCAATGGAGTGTCTGATGTAGTGCTTTTAACTGGTTCTTTTATATTATTTACACTTTTTTCCGCCAGTTTTCTTTTTTTAAATTCTGTAATTTGTTTTATTTCTTCATCTGTTGCACCTAACATTTTCAATTTTTCAGGCCCTGGAATTTCGGCCGGATTAACAGTATTTGTGTCAATATTCGCTGGCAATTGTCTTACCTGAGAAAAAACCTTGAAAGAAAATAAAAAAACAATAAAACAAACAAAAAATAAACGTTTCATACTTCGATTTTAAAGTTTCAGTTTGCAAATGTATTCATTAAAAATGGTATTTTGATATAAACATTGACTATGAAAAGTCCAAAAATGGTATTGGAATTAAAGGGCAGTTCTAAAAATTAATTTTTTACCGCAGAGTTCGCAGAGCCCTGGTAGATATCGGGATCGCAAAGAACGCAGAGAATGCTGTAAAATCAATACTTTGCGAACTCTGTGTATCCTTTGCGTTCGAAGTTTATCCTGAGCGCAGCCGAAGGGCGGTTAATGTGTTTTTGAATCCTGACCTGTCGTCAGGACGGGTTTTTGGAACCGACCTAAAAGTAAAAAATGTTTACGCACTTCTTTTTCTTTTAAAAATTATATTAAACAGGGCTTTAAAAAAATATTTAGTATCTGTTGTATAAGGATGACGGGCTTTCTCTTCCATATATTCACGTTCTGCCTGAAGAACACTATTTACATTACTTTTTCTGTTTAATGCTACATAAGGAGGAATGCATCCCGGCTTGTGTTTTAAACGCATTTCCTGTATGTCTTTGGGAATATCCTGAAAATACCGCTGACTTATCGGACGAATGCCCACTAATTTCAAATCGCCCTTTAAGACATTAATTAATTGAGGGAGTTCGTCTAACCAATATTTACGCATAAATTTACCCCAAGGCGTTAACCTGAAATCATTGGCCGGTTTACCCGATTCGGCATAACCATGCAATTTGAGTATATAGCTATGTAAATATTCGGCATACGGGTGCATGGTTCTCATTTTATATACTTTTATAATTTTTCCATTTTTGCCGATGCGTGGCATTTTATAAAGTGGGCCATAACTCGGATGCATATCAAATACAGGTTCCTTTACTTTTTTTACTACATAATACGTAAGGCAGCCAATTAGCTGATAATCAATGATTTCAAAGCCGCAGCAAACCAACCTACCCAATACTTCTGCCTTAGATAATAATCGGTTTCTGCCCCTGGTTAATAAAAAATAAATTTTTTTCAATCCAACGATTTTGGGGGAAATTCTATTAAAAACAAATTCGATAGTATAATAAATTTTCCCAATAACCGGTATTTTACCGATTGGCAATCGTTTCATCCTGTTTGAAATAGTTTCCAGGCATCCAATAAACACATCGCCATCATTTAGTCGTGAATTAACCGCTTCAAAGAATTTATTGATAAAGCGGATATCATTGGTACGACTCAGGTTAATAATTCCATTGTATTTATTGTGATTATTTAATATATTAAAAAGATTTGTTGAAGAGAGAACAAATGTTTTTTCTGATTCAATGCCCACATATTTTGAGAAATAGTTGTATGCTTCCTCCCCCGCTTTATCGATTATTAAACTTTTCATCGTTTATAACTAGGCTTCATTATTTTAAAACTATACTGGTAATCTGAACTATTTTTTATAACAGAAAAACTTTGTGGATAATTTTCAACGAACCAAATTAAAAATTCTGTAGTATCTATTTTATTTCTTAAAAGCTTATTCTTCCGGTCTTCATGAATTAATTTTAAATTCTGTATTTTTAACAACTCTTCTATTTCATTAACAAGATTCGCGGAATTTCTAAAGCTATACATTAACCCAAACTTTACCTCTTCCTGAAACACACCAGCATCTAAACTATTAACATATACTGAGGGTGTGCCTAGAATTGAAGCCTCTGTTGCCATCGTTCCACTTTCACCGATAAAAAAATCTGCTCCACAAAGAACATCATGAATTTTAGCAGGTGCTATTTTTATCCTATAAGATTCAAAACCGTCAGAAAGCTTCCCCTCAGAAGATATAAATACTTTATAACCCTGTTTAAGAAATATGTCTATCAAATTTAACTTCACACTATCTGAGATTCCAGACTGTCCAATATCGTGAGAAGCTTCCCATGCGATATATCGAAATAAAACATATTTGTCGTTTTGAGTAAGTCCTAATTCCTTTCTGAACTTGTCATTATATGTATAATACGGAGGTAATAAATAACACATTTCAAAATATCCTGCGAATTTTATATGCTTATTTCCTAAATCTTTGTAAAAACAATCTGGTGTTAGAATAGTTGCGGAAAAAGGAACAAAAGCGAGCAATCCTAACTTTGCATGTTCAGTATCTGTCAATGCAATATTAGGAATATTTAACAACCATGAGACTTGCGCTGTATATGGTGAACCAAATGATAAAAATATTTGAGGCTGCCATTTCTTTGCTAATTTATATATTAAATAACTTGCTTTTAGTGTATATAGCATTTTACCTAATAAACTTTTTCTTCCTTTTCCCCTAGAAATATAAGCTAAATCATATGTATTTAGTAAATTATGTGTAACTTCCTTATCCCTTGCAACAATTAAAAATTTATGGCCTTTATTTTCCATTAGGCAGATAAAATTTTTAAAATAATGTACATGAGCAGGATGTCCTATGTCAATAAGAATTTTCATACTTTTTATTTTACGCAAAAAAATGAGTATTACTATAGCACTCATCAGCTACTATATTCGCCTCCTTTGAAACATACTTTTTCAAAAATCTACCCAATTCTTTACCTGATTGCCTATATCAATATTTTTAAATCCACGTTGGCTGGAGCAAAATCTTTATAAAATTCTCCCAGTGTTTTAAAAACAGCTTTTCTTTTCAACCCTTCTTCGATCAATCTTATATAGGTTTTCTTATAACCTGGAAATTCTTTTTCGTTAAAATAGTTATTATGCCAATTTATAACTACAATACCATTATTTTCTTCTGATTCATCAAAGATAGTTTGTAATTTTTGCCATTTATTTATATCATTCATAAAAGGTTTATCCATAATTACCTGTGGAAAAACTATAAAGTCATTATTCAACGGAAAAAAAGGAGATATTTTTTTGTCTTTAAAACCAAAAGTTCTGTTAAAGCCGAAGGATGAATCATATTTTAAATTACTATAATTTTGAATATGCCATGTTTCTTCGTTCAAATTCAAGTAGTGCTGCCTAGTACCAATAATTTTGTGTCCTACTATTTCTTCTAAAACACTCTTTTCATGCAGTAAAAGATGATGATTTTTGTAGGAGTTATAGGAACCATGCAACCCAATTTCCCATCCATTTTTGTCTAAAAAAAGAATAACTTCTTTAATTCGATTGTCGTAAATCGAATACCGTCCTAATGAAAGTTTATAGGTAGGTTTTTTTAATAAATTTAATTTAATTGATTCATTCAAAAAAAAATGCGTAGAACGAACATTGTATTTGGATTCTATATGAATAATCTCATCAAAACCCCAGTATGTATTTCTACTAAAAAGATGAAACACCACACTTTTAAAATCCATTTTCATAATAGATTTTATCGAATGAGTTATACGCTGATAGCTCTTATCTATTCGATCTATATCATGTGAGAGTGCAATTTTTAACATTTTTTCAGCACAAAAACTCCAAAACCTACATATTCATTCCTACTAATGAAGTTACTATAGACAATATCTAATTTTTCTGCCTTAATTATTTTTTCAAATCCTTTCAAATAATCAATACCTCTAGCACTAACAACATTATCTATTGCAAAAAATTCTTTTCTTGCCTTAATCCAATCTTCTATACGTTCGTTAGCACCATATTTTTTAATATACTCCTCGACATTATTAAAGATATTTACAAATATTACGGTATCTTTTGCCACATATTTTAACGCATGACCAAATATTCCAAATGATTCAAAACTGACATAATTATGCATAAAAACATTTGGGTCAATTACAATAAAATTATAGTCCTTCCGCAGTAAACCGCCATTACTAATTGCTTTAATACTATCGCCACATATAACTCTTGCTTTGGGAATATACTTTTGTGCTTCTTTTGCAAAAAACGGATCAATTTCCCACATTTCAATGTAATCCGCCAAATGAGCATAATCCATGGTTGCATTCGTGCCTATAAAACCAAATAGTTCCAATGCAATAAGATTTTTCGGCAGCATATGATTAGCACTAAGAGTTTGTAACATTGTCTGCATAGCCGTACCAACTCTCTTCTTAAAAATTCTTGAGAGCAACCATTTGCTAAATTGGCTTTTACGTACATAAATCAGTTTTTTTATAATCATTTAATTTTTTTTCTTTTTATTTAAACTGCCAATTTACACAACTGGCTATAAATCCAAACCTTTTTTTAAAAAAAGTTAATCCTTTACCATTTGTTAGAAACGAATCATATATAACATATTTAACATTTGTTTCTTTCAATTTATTTGATTCATAAATCTCTTTAATAGCATCTGCAATTAATAAATACATAATTCCATCATTTAAATATTCTTTATGCCCTAGTAACTTATCTATAAAAACTACTTCATTTAAAACAACCAAGATAATATAAGCAACTAACTTTTTTTCCTTAAAAACACCGTATGTACTTGATTGAGGAATTATATCGAAAGCAGTTGATTTCACTCGGTATTCCTGAGTCATTAATCGTCCCCCTCGTATTAGAGCGGATGTATTAATTTCATATATCTCACTAATATAATTATTCAGATTAATTTTGGAGAAGATATACCCTTTTTTAAACACTCTATTTCTGTAATATACCACTGAATTCTTACCTCTTACAGAATTCAAGTAGTCCTCAAACAAAGGGAATTTTGTTAAGTCAATTAATGCTAAAGCGATTTTTTTATTTAATATCAGAAATCGAGTAGTTGTTAGTTTTTTATACCATTGGGATACAATAGGAATTTCTGCACCTCCTATATTAATATTATATACCGGCATTTGCTTTGTTATAGCAAGCCCCCTATAATGTATTGGCTGTATTATATTTTTTTGGATTTTTTTTAAAAAATTCATCTTATATACTCATATTAAATGATGATATATATTTAAAATTTTATCTGCAACACTATTCATATCTAATTTATCTTTAAATAGCAGTTTTCTGCCATTTGTACGAAAAGTATCCAATTTTAAAAACATCTGGATTTTATTTTTAATTTCATTTTTATCAAAATTAGTAATGTAACATCCTTCAACTTCTTTCAACCGGCTACTTATATCTCCAACATCAGTAGTAATAATAGGGCAATTACAAGCCATTGCCTCTTTTATTATTTGAGGGGATCCTTCAGAAAAAGACGTCATTATAAGAAAATCACTTGCATTTAATAATAAATTTACTTCTTCTCGTGTATAACCTTTAAGCTCCACTAATATTAGATTTGCTATTCCACTACATACAGCCTGTGCTAAGGGATAATTTTTAATGTATTCATCAAATCCAGCAGGAAATAAAGCTATTGTAACATTCTTAGGTAAATTTAACTTCTCCCTACAAATCTCTTTCTCTAATGGACAGAATATAGACACATTTGTACCACAAGGAACTACAGCATATTTTTTTTTTGCACCAATCTTTTCAGCTAAATCTTCATTAACAAAAATTGAGAACTTTGACAGTTTATAAGCCAACCATGACAATCTTCTATTACTCCTAATATTTATATCACTCCCATGAAAAGTTGTCACTACAGGTTTCAGAAATTGGCATGAAGCCATTAAACCAGAAAATCCATAATGGGCATGGATTAAATTATAGTCAGACTTCCATATTTTCTTAAGATAGTACCAATAGCTTATTATATAGGCTCCTGCTCCTTTGCCTTTAATCAAAAAGTAATCAACCTCAAGGCCTATTGCTCTCAAAGATTCTACCTGCTCTTCGATGTATGGACCGCTAATCTTTCCTCTTGTACAACTGCAAACAATTAAAACTTTCACTTCATAGAGTTATTTATGTTTTTACCCTAAAATTCCAATAAAATATTATAACTAAAAACAAAACAGAAGATAAATTCCATATAAATTTTATCCTACTTTTTACATTTGGTGATAAAAATTCTTTTCTATCAAAATTATCCAAAAACCAAAAAGCTATGATATAAATGAAAGGAAAATGTGGCAATGACTTTCGAAGTTCTAGTGCTTCTAAAATAAAAACAAGCGACACCATTTCCATAAAAATAAAAAATAACAAAGAGTACAGTTGAACAGACTTACTTTTTATTGAGTAATAAACTCCCATCCAAAAAGCTGTTGCAATTAGAACTCTATAAATAAGGCCAGTAGAAAAAAAAGCTAATAAAGGCTTTACATTAGGCAAAACTGTTGGCAGAGGACCAATTGCTGTTGCTAAAATATTAACTTGATATGTGAATTGAATACTATTAACTATCATTCCCTCTGCTGCCTGAGCAGCAAGCATCTGTTCAACTCCTCCTCCGCCTATAAATCTGCTTAAGATTGAAGTTAAAAAGGAAGATATAGAAAAAACTAAGATAATAAAGGTTAACAGTAAAGCTATCTTCCTCCCTGGCTTTCCTTTAGAAAATAACATAGTAAAACCCACAGACGCAATACAAAAAATTATTATAACAGGGCGAAAAAATAAAATCAGAAACAAACAAGTAATACTACAGATTAACCATTTTAATTTTTTATATTTCGCAAACAAAAAATAATAATCATAAAAAAATACTATAAGCATGACTAAAAAACTCTCTTTTAAGCCAGACGAATGAAACCAAATAACAAACGATGAAATAGAATAAGCTAATGAGCATAAAAAGGAATACTTGATAGAAATAAAGTTCTTTGATAATCTAAAAATACTTAGTGCAGTGCTTACACCAATAAAAATATAGAATGCATTTAGCATTAAATTTGATTCTACAATCCGATATAATGTACTTATAATAAATACAATACCAAGATCTTCTAATTCAAAATAGTTCAAATAGTACACAATGCTCTCTACTATAGGTTTTAATGCCATAGCCGATGCCTCATTACTATAATTAACCGCATCTGACTCACTAAAAACATAAAAATTTCCGTTATAAAAAAAAGATACGCAGTTATAAAGCGTAACAAATATTAACAAATAGAAAAAGACCAGAATTTTCAATGTATCACGATTATAATATGATTGGGGTTTACGGAAAGCAGTATGCAGAACGTAGTAATAGGTGTAAAACCCTATACAGTTAACCCAGTATATCAATTGGAATTCGGAACTTAAGAAAAGCAAAAAAAACAATAAAACGAATGTCCCAAAAACAAAATAACGTTTGGTAATTGATACAATCATTTCTTAATGCTAATCAAGAGTTAAAAATTTAGTAATAAGCAGTAATGCAACGGCATATTTCCCCCATACATGAACCAATAATCTCCTTTCGCTTCTAACTCTGTTAGCCTTTTGTATATTGGTTCTTTCAATAATCCAATTAAAAAAAGATTCAACAGGCTGCCTTATTCCACTCACGGCAGCAGAAAATAAATCATCTGCGGCATCACGTAATTGTTGTCCCTTTTCTTTTTTCACAGGTGTTATAATGATACTGTTTTGTTTTTCTATCATGCTTTTATTTAAATCCACATCAGCATAAATCTTGTCCCCATATATTTTTGTATTAAACTGATAGTCAAAAGCAGGTCTTGCCGCAGTGAGGTCGCTTTCATGAGCACCTGTTATCCAACAGGCTTCTGGCATAGGCAATCTGTATGGACGAACAATGCCGATGAAATGCAATTTTAAACCGTAGTAATAAGTTTGTTTAGAAGAGCAATAACCTTTGCCGCAGATACCTTTGGCTACTTTTGCACTTGAACTGCGACTATTACCGGCTAACATAATTGGCATTGAGTCTATCACTTTTTCTTTATTCTGTAATAACTTGGGAACTACTGAACGGGTTACACTTCCAGCCAATAATTCAAAACATACCGATAAGTTATTTAGTCGTTCATTAAATCCTTGGTAACTGGGCAGCTTCGGAAACCAACTTGCTAAATGCTGTTTGGTATAGCGATGTATCTGTTTTACTTTGCTCATTCCTTCACTTATGCCAAATAAATACAGCGTCAGAACTTCTTCGTCTGTAAATTCTGTTGTTTGATTATGGCTTTGTTTGTAACTTTTTAAATAGTTTTGAATACCTTCGTCATCGCATACAAGCAGATAGAGGCGTATTAAATTTTCTTTCCATGTCATAACGAAAAGAAAACACTCTATCTGCCTTGTTTGCTATATTGTTTTGTTTTTTATAACCAGTACTTTGTTCATTTCTTAACTCTTGGTCAGCATTATTATGTAATTATAGAATTATTTTGCGAGAACAAGCAATGAATATCCAGACACAATTCTAGCCGCAACATCCTGATTTGTTTTATTAATAATTTTTTTGGGCCAAACAGAGAGTTTTGATTTCCAAGTTTTTCTCGGCAAATCAATAGCGCCCAATGTATAGAAATAATCTATGATCTCATAGCCAGAGTCAACTAAAGTAGCAAGAGCTGTTTCCTTTGTAAAGTAATGTATGTGCCCTACTGATTTACGATGCACAATCAATTTATTACGTAATATAGCTTCAACCGTTATATCTAAAGGAATATGAAATATCGTATTTTTTGCTTTTTTTCGGCATGCTGTTAAAAAACCTAAATAATCATTTACATGCTCAAAAACATCCATCATCAAAAGCAAATCATATCTTTTATCAACTTCTATAAAATCTTTATATTCAAAGTCTAATCTTTCTTTTTCACGCGTTTTCGCAAGTTCAATTGCATCAATGGAAATATCATATCCAGTCAACACCGTATTTACTGGTAATGCAGTATATAATTGATTTAATATTTCTCCCGCCCCACAACCAACTTCAGCAATGGTTAAAGGATTAATCGGATTTCGCTCAAGCATTTTAATTATCTGCTTAGCTTTCCAAGGCGAATCTTCTATATGCCATGAAGGATTATTTTTTAAATATTCTCCATCTTTTTCTATGTACATTTTTTCTATCATGTATTCAAAATTAAATTATTGTAGCTGCTTATATTCAATCCTTTTTTCTGATGGATAAAAGAATAATAGTGCAAGCACAAAAGCAATATCTCGTGCAAATTGTAACAATATACGTTCAAAAAAGTAAAAAAATTTATTTTCAAGTGACGCAGCTCTCAGAGAATTTTTATAAACTCTTCCAACCAATATAACAATATATAATAAAGCAAAAACTCCCAAAATCTTTATACTTATAAAAGCCCAAAAGATTAATATAAGTAATATAAATGACGTGTATGAGTTTCTAATTGTACGTAATACTATTTTATAATTGCCTAAATGACACTTAAATAACAAAGCCGGATAAAATTCATTGCCCGCAAATAAAATCTTCCACATTCTTTTTTCATTCAAGTAATCTACAGTGTGATGTAGTACAATAAGAAATGGTATTCTAATTGTTTTTATACCTACTTTAGCCAAACGTATTGTTATGTCCAAATCCTGACTACGTCTGTATTTGGTTTTCATTCCACCTACTTTCTCCCAAATTTTACGAGTTATGATAAAAACACCACCATTTGCTATTAATTCTTGTTCATTATTTGGAATTACTGATTTATACGTAGCAGGAACTCTACTTATAAATATTCCATCGATATCATAAAACACATTATCGAAATGCCCTGTTACACATGGATATATTAGTTCACCACGACTATTCATTGCTTTAAATAAAAAACCAGGTTGAATCTCCATATCACCATCAATAAAGAAGAAAATACTTCCTTTAGCTTCCAGTGCACCAATATTCCTTGCTATAGCTGCATTACAATCCCCTGTAATTTTGAAAATTTTTACATTTCCCAACCCCAACACGCGTTCTACACTGTCGTCTGAAGATTGGCTATCAACATATATTATTTCATATTCTTTTATATTATCTGTAACAGCTACATTTTTTACACTTTCGAGACACTTCGAGAGTCTCCATCCTTCATTTTTCCCAATAATAACAAAACTAATCATCCTATTTATTTTTGAAATATGCTGTTCTCCTTTCTGAGGTACTCTTATTCATTTTTCCTTCTCCACCGTTTTTAATCCATGTGGCGATTTTTTCTGACACCAATTTTCCTGATTCCTTATATAAGTGGTTTCCATCTATATACCTATATGCCTGATTATGTACTGTCATATCCATATATCCACTTGTTAACGGAATAATATCTTTGATAATATCATTGAAATCAGGCATAAATTCATTTTCAATTTCCATCATTTTAGGATGGATAGGTAATCTCACTATATATACTTTACCATAGTTACGTAAAAAGTCTATTGTTTTATATAAATAGTTCAAACGTAAACTGGAAAATTTATAATCCTGTAAAATACCCGCTCTGTAATCTTGTATTTTATCTTTTGTTCTTTTATTAACCGAAGCCGAATCCATTGGAATTGAAATTTCCAGCCAACCATTGGTATGCAAATACATTGATTTATTATAGATAAATATTTTATAAAAATTTCCGCCCAAATTTTCAATAAGATACATAAAATTTGGGTTAATATCTACAATATGTGTATTGTCCAAACATAAACCAACCTCTCTAAATTTTAATGAATCATTAGGATTTGCGCCTTCAGAGGAAATGGCCCAAGGGTCAACGGTAACTATAAAAACACCGTCTTTTGCATTTTTACAAAGTTTTTTTTTTTATACTTTCAAAATATATGGCTCCAAAAGGACTTTGGCTATTTGTAAATGAATAATTATATATA
>JAHEXZ010000170.1 GCA_023251835.1 Bacteroidota bacterium
ATACCAGCTTGACTGCATATGATAATCACACGAGTATACCAGCTTGACTGCATATGATAAACACACGCGTATACCAGCTTGACTGCATATGATAAACACAGGCGTATCAAAGCTGCTGCCCAGCAGAATTAGAGCTAAGAAAGTCGGACAGATTGCTTGGCAGAACTGCTGAACGCCGCCATCTCATTTCAGAATCTGACGAATGAATGCTCCACAAGCTACTACAAATGTTTGTTGATTGAGTTCGTAATAACCGATTATAAAACGACACAATCCCAGCAGGGAAAACAGTTCTTCAGACTTAATAATCTTTACAAAGGTTTTTTAAACTAGATTATTCTTATCGTGGAGTTTAGTTTGCCAGGCTTCCCAAACAGAACCAAGTCGGTCCAATTAGAGCGAAAAAAAACATATCACATTCAATGTTCATTGAAAATGTGGAACTATTTCAGGAGGGTTAATTGTTCCAAACACATGCGCGTGGAAAATGTGGAACTATTTCAGGAGGGTTAATTGTTCCAAACACATGCGCGTGGAAACCGCAAGAATTAAATAGGAAAAGAAACAGAGGAAGAAGACCAGCAGAGAAGAGTGAAAATAGGAAAAAGTACAGAGGGTATGTAGTAAGAAAGTACCAAAGGCCTAATAATAATTTATAGCACGGACCTACCATCACCAGCGGGTCGCTCCCTAGAAGCAATGGATGAATTTCCCTCAACCAAAGATTCATTCACTGCTCCCGGGAGGATCTCAATCCAGATGTTCAGAATGCGATCATTCATAATAAGCAATAGGTATGAATTATTTCCATTGTCTTCGATGAAAAATAGAATTCAAGTAAAATATCTGGTCAGGAAAACCCATCGGCAAAAGATTGGTAACAAAAAGTATCGTTCCCAACGAGAAAGAATTTGTGGATGCTTCATCAAGAATCGTCAATATTCGATCGAGAGTAAATGTTAGCAGTCGCCATCGCGCTGTGTTTATAGAAGTTGATGATGCAAAACGGTTCTAGAGATCACCAGTAACCCGTTGTTACTTCGAGTAACTAGTAACACATTCACCGCAGTAGACCCAGAGGAAACCTGCTCACCGAAAGACCCACACAGCAAACACCAATAACGAGACACCAACATAGCCAGCATCAGCAGTATAGCAGCAACGGGTATAGGAGAAATGGGCAACAAGTCTTACAGTAGGTGACTATCCGGCTCCTTATCTTCGTGCCACGGCAGAATTTTGAATCTGTTAAAGGAACATTTAATTATTACTACCAACTTGAAATGCAACAAAAATTAATCGGCAATCCTTAGCAAAAAGTTTTTTTCTGAAAAAAGGAATGCTTTAGAGTTTAGATAAACAGAAACACATTACATGAAATAAATCATAAATGAGCTAATTGACAAAGAAGTATCGCAGCACGTACCGATGAGCTACAATTAATTAAATTAAAGATATATTATTTACCGTTTTGTCAACGAAGGGATGGCGATACAAGAGCATTGTCCAGGAATATATTGATGATTTACATAAATATCGCGGCCCTTCCTTAAAAACAAAAATTTAACATTTTATTTTAGATTTTAATTCAATACTACTCCATTTAAAAAAAAATCATCTGTTTTAATAGAGATAGATTTAGAAAAGAAAGTTCCGTTTAGTGTTGCTAAAAAAATGTGGAATTCGTGCACGTTTGTTGTCCCCAATACCTGCGTATGGGAACAACAAAAATGAAAAAAAATAAAGAAGAAGGCAAGCAAAGAAAAAGTAAATATGAAAAATGTATCTCAGGACCGAAAAAAAGCCGCCTAACTAATAGATCGGGTTTACCTGCCCCACAAAGCAGGGGACGAACAAAACTGCAATAATGATTAAGATTAGTTTAATTTAGTCGTATAGGTTTACTAGTGCACAAGTATTTCTTCTTATTCGCTCCGAATACAAAAAGTGCACTTGTAGTTGCACTATCGGAACAACGCAAGTACCATTCAGTATGGCTACAGGTAATGGGGAACCCATGCACTAGTGTTTTCCCAAACACTTGCGCGTGGGAAGAGCAAGAATTAAATAAGATAAACAAAAGAAGAAGGTAAGCAGAGAGGCGTGAGTTTGGAAAGAAGCAGAGCGGGTACTAAAGAAAAAAGAAGTCCAGACGGCCTAAACTATCATAATCAAAATACAATATTAATAAACATAATGTGGTATTATTTTACAAGATACGGAAAAAATACAATGAAATTCAATTAACAAAAAACAAAATGGATTTAAATATTCGAAAAATGACAAATCATCCACCCTCCTCAGATAATAATATAGATTAGTTTAAATGCCGATTAGGCCTACCTACTTGTTAAAATGTTAAAAGCTGTCTCACTATCTGGCGCAAAGCTGTGGAATTCGATCCTGATGAATATCAGAAATTCAAATACCATCGGTACGTTCAAAAGTCATATCTACCAACACCTCTTAGAGCACCAATAACCACATGGGAACAAACACAATCCTTTCTATTAAATAAAAAAAATTAACCTTCGTCAGTTCCTTCACACAATCTGTTGTGGCAAACGGTGTAATACAAATCAATTAGGAAAAATAACCATTAATGTAAAATTATTAGCTGTTCTGAATAATAGATATATGTATATTTTTTAATTATATATTGCAATAACGGATACTGTTCAATGTTCACGAAGTGAGTAATGAAGATTATCGAATAAAAATAAATAACTAATAATATTTGTAAGATTAGCAAGCTCTGTATCAATAAAACATAATTATATGTTAAGGTTTTAGCTTTGTAGCTTTATTTAATGGTAGACAAGCAAATATCTTCATTAATGATTGTCAAATATATAATAATTAACTCGACAACCGAAATCTATGAAACACTTG
>JAHEXZ010000080.1 GCA_023251835.1 Bacteroidota bacterium
CGTAGTCTTTTAAAAGATAAACGTATAAAAACAAATTTTATCATTCGTAATGGTTTTTGGGCAGCGGGAATGGATAAAAAAACTGCGCGTAATGAATATATTAAAAATATGATGAATGCTGATTATGCTTTGGTAGTGAGAGGTGCTGGAAATTTTTCCTATCGTTTATATGAAGCACTTAGCTTAGGAAAAATTCCAGTATTTATCGATACCGATTGTGTTCTTCCTTTTGACAATTTTATTGATTGGAAAAAATATGTAGTGTGGATCAATGAAAATGAAATAAGTAACATTTCACAAAAGCTGATCGAATTTCACAATCGCTTATCAACTAAGGAGTATAACGAATTAAAATTGAATTGCAGAAAATTATACGAAGAATGGATTTGCCCTCTGGCTTTTTTTTCTAATATACATAAATATATTATCTGAATTGAAACAGACTATAAAAAATAATATTCCAAATTTCTTAAAACGATTCTATCGAAAATTTTTTCCTTCTCAAAAAAAGGATGGGTGGTTTGGTAATTATATCAATTGGAAGGACGCTCAAAAGCAATGTACAGGGTATGATTCTATAAATATTCTTGAAAAAGTAAAAACTGCTGCATTAAAAGTCAGAAATGGAGAAGCTGCGTATGAAAGGGATTCAGTTTTATTTGATAACGTTTATTGTTCTGAACCGTTATTGAACGCTCTCAAAATAATTGCAAAAGAAAATAACCAATCATTACACGTACTTGATTTTGGCGGCTCATTGGGAAGTTCCTATTTTCAAAATCGTAATTTCTTAAATGAACTGAAAGAGTTGAAATGGAGTATTGTAGAACAAAAACATTTTGTAGATTGTGGCAGGGAAAATTTTGAAAACGAACAATTAAAATTTTTTTACACCATTGATGAAGCAATAAAAAAAGGAAAAGCCCAGGTCTTATTATTGTCAAGTGTGATACAATATTTTGAAAAACCTTACGAACTGATTGAAAAGTGTTTAAGTTATAATTTTGATTATATAATCATTGACAGAACCAGCTTTATTGACAAAGAAAAAGATCGTATTACTGTACAGGTTGTTCCTGAGTATATATACAAAGCATCTTATCCTGCATGGTTTTTTAACGAACAAAAATTTATTAATTCCTTTTCAAATAAATATACAATTGTAACTGGTTTTATAAGTGAATTATCTAAACCTATGAATATAGACAAGAAAACCAAAGTCTATTGGAAGGGATTTTTTTTAAAAAAAATACAATGAATAAACTATCATATCTGAATTTAGGTTGTGGAACAACTTTTCACCATGATTGGACAAATATTGATTTTGTATCAACATCAAAATATGTTCTTCCGTTTAATTTACTGATGGGAATTCCTCAGCCAGATAATACTTTTGAAGTAGTTTATCACTCGCATGTTTTGGAGCATTTCCCAAAAGAAAAAGCTATTGATTTTATTAAAGAGTGCTACCGTGTTCTTAAACCAAATGGTATAATTAGAATTGCAATTCCTGATTTAGAAAAAATTGCAATAAACTATATCACTTATTTGAACGAAAGTATAAATGGGATACAAGGCGCTGACCAAAAATATAATTGGACTATGTTAGAATTATTCGATCAGGTAGTTAGGGAAAATTCAGGAGGTGAAATGATTGAATATATAAAAAATGTTTCGAATAATAATGATTCTTTTTTGATTGAAAGAAACGGATATGAAGTAAAACGCATCATGGAAATATTCCGGAACGGAGAAAATAAAGTAGCAAAAACTCCATATTCAATAGGATCAAGATTAAAAAGTATTCCAAAACGAATAAAAAATAAATCTATTCAATTACTTTTAGGAAAAGAGTATGCTGCCTATCAGGTTGGCAAATTCAGATCGGAAGGTGAAATTCATAAATGGATGTATGACCGTTATTCGTTAAAAAAATTATTAGAAAGTGTAGGTTTCAAAGAAATACAACAGAAAACCGCTTTTGAAAGTAATATCCCCGAATGGGGAAAATACAATCTGGATGGCAGCAATGGTGTTGTAAGGAAGCCAGATTCACTATTTATGGAAGCCATAAAATAATTCTTTGATGAAATTAAATTTTTGTACACTTTTTAACTCTGGCTATTTATCACGGGGAATTGCAATGTATGACTCTCTCCTGAGACATTGTGATAATTTTCATTTATTTGTTTTTGCCTTTGATCAAAAGTGTTATGATTATCTCAAATCACAAAAATTTGAACACCTTACTGTCGTGTCACTAAATGAATTTGAAAATACAGATTTACTAAAGATAAAACCAACCCGTACAGCAGCTGAATACTGCTGGACTTGTTCTGCCTCCACCATCTATTATTCCATCACCCACTTTAATTTAGATAACTGCACCTACATTGATGCAGATATGCTTTTTTATTCCAACCCGAGAATATTGATTGATGAAATGGGAGTAAATTCCGTTTTAATAACGGCACATCGCTATACCACACTTTATGACCAATCAACAATCAGCGGCAAGTACTGCGTGCAATTCGTTACTTTTAAAAATGATGAACGTGCTATGAAGTTACTTAGCTGGTGGAAAGATGCATGTATTGAATGGTGCTATGCAAAGGTAGAAGATGGTAAATTTGGTGACCAAAAATATTTAGATGAGTTTAAAACATTAAGTGATGGTATTCATGAATTAAATAATCCGGGGGGAGGACTTGCCCCCTGGAACATACAACAATATCACTTCAGAATAGAAAGCGGTAAGCTAACAGGAATTGAAATCAGTACAAATAAAAAATTTGAACCTGTATTCTTCCATTTTCACGGACTGAAGTTCTATGAAAATAATATCGTTTGTTACACAAGCGAACTCTATGAAATAAATAAACAAATTCAGGAATTATTTTATAAACCGTATGTACAACTTTTGAATACAGTAAAAAATAAAATTTTAAAAACCGATAATACTTTTAATCCGCATGGTACTGCCGGAATATCTCCATATAAACCATTAAATTTATTACTAATTACCCGGTTTTATTTATCAGGATTGAAACAATCCATCAAAAATATTTTTGGTCAGGATATAAACAAACGGATTGCACACCATTATTTTTTCGATAATAATGAACACTTAAATTCTTAACTTCGTTTCTCAATATAGAATAATGACGCGTATTTCAGAATAAATTTTTCAGATATAATGCCCAGGTTATCTGTCATTACAATCAATTATAATAATGCCCATGGTCTTCAAAAAACCATTGAAAGCGTTGTGTCTCAAACTTACTCTGATTTTGAATTTGTTATTATTGATGGCGGCTCAACTGATAACAGCACCGAAATAATAAAAAAATATTTACATAAGATAACTTATTGGGTTTCCGAAAAAGATACAGGAATTTACAATGCCCAAAACAAAGGTATTACAGCAGCTAAAGGTGAATATTGTTTATTTTTAAATTCAGGTGACTATCTTGTCGATAACAATGTGTTAACTAACGTATTTTCTTGTGGGCATTCCTTCGACATTATTTATGGAGACATGCAGATTTTTGATAAAAATAAAAGGATTCAGCACCGTAGAATGCCTAACAGAATAGGCGTAAAACAGCTCTATGCAGATACATTGTGGCATCCGGTTTCATTTATAAAAAGAAAACTTTTTTCGATGTACGGAAATTATAATGAACAATTCAGGATAGTTGCGGATTATGAATTTTTTGTGCGTACCATTATAGGAAAAAAAGTTACAACAAAACATGTTCCTATTGAAATTGCGTTTTTTGACACTTCCGGTTTAAGTTCACATCCGGATAAACGAAACCAATTAAATGAAGAACGAAGAAAAGTCCAAAATTTGTATTTTAATTCTATTCTGCTGCTCTTCTTTAGATTATACAGTAAAATCAGAAATTAGGGTTAAATTTAAAGCATACCGTTTTAATGGTTTCAATAATTATCCCAACATACAATTATGCTCATTATTTGACAGAAACATTACAATCGGTGATGGTTCAAAGTTACAATAATTGGGAATGTATTGTTGTTGATGATGGGTCAACAGATAACACACATGAAATAGTTGATGAGTTTGTAAAAAAAAATAATAAGTTTAGATACATTTATCAGCAAAACAAAGGAGTTTCCGCTGCCCGTAATATTGGAATAAAGACTGCAAAAGGAAATTTCATTCAATTCTTAGATGGTGATGATCTCTTGCAACCTGATAAAATAAAATCACAAATTGAAGTTTTTAAAAAAAATCCGGAAGTTGACATTGTATACAACCAGGTACGCTTTTTTGATGATGGAAAAAGCCAGCAATTACGTGCATCTTTACAAGGGAATAAACCGGAAGATTGGTTGCCGGAATTGCGAACAAAAGGAAAAGAGGTAATAGCATGTTTCAGTAAAATTAACTTTTTAGTCATTAATTCCCCCTTAATCAAAAAAAATCTTTTTGACATTGTCGGTTACTTTGATGAAAGCATGAAAACACTTGAAGATTGGGATTTCTGGATGCGCTGTGCATTAGAGAATTGTTATTTTTATTTTAATAAAGAGGATAGTAATACATTTGCCTTAGTCAGAGCTCATCATGGCAGCTTAAGTACAAAAACCAGATTAATGAATAATGGATATTTTATGTTTCTTGAACATACTTTGTCACATAAAAATATAAGCGCTAAAAACTCCCTAATACTGTTCTTAAAATACGTTGAACTATTTTGGGATTCACTATTTATCAAATTTCACATGGGAACTAATTCAATAGTGTTAGCAACTGCATCAATACTGGCATTGCCTGTTTATGTATTAATTAAATTGATAAGAGTGATTAAATCGTCATGACAAAAACACAACTCATATCAATCATTATTGTTAATTATAATGTAAAGCAATTGCTTCTGACTTGTTTACGATCTATTTATTCCAAAACAAACGAAGCATTATTAATCGAAACAATTGTAATTGACAATGATTCAAGGGATGACAGTGTTGATGCAGTAGAAAAAGAGTTCCCACAAGTAATTTTGATTGCAAATAAATTTAATGCAGGCTTTTCTGGTGCCAATAACCAGGGAATAAGCATTGCTAAAGGAGAATTTATTTTATTGTTAAATCCTGATACTGAAATTATAGGAAATACTTTATCACAATTAGTTAATTATATCAATAATGATATTTCCTGTGCTATAGTTGCTCCGCAACTATTAAATTCCGATGGCTCCATACAAAATTCTGTTTGGAAAAATCATAGTGTCGGGGACCTGATTATTGAAACATTTTATCTTCATAAATTTTTCAATTTTATCAACTATCCTACAACACAACTAACAACAACGTTTAAAGCAAAAACTCTTTCAGGCGCTGCCTTATTTTTCAGAAGAACATTAATTAATAAGATAGGAATGCTTGACGAACAATTCTTTTGGATGGAAGACATTGATTTCTGTTACCGGGCTCAACAATACGGTTCATTGGTTTACTTACATACTGCACAAATTAAGCATTATAGCGGGCAAAGTCAAAAAAAAAATTACAACGTGGCTATTGCTAATCAACTACTTAGTAAACTAAAATATTATAAAAAAAATACTTCTGCACTTAGTACGCTGGCAGCTAATCTGAGTTGTTTTATTTTTATAATTACCCGCCTAATTATTTTCTCATCGCTAATACCTGTTAAAGAAATATACAAGTTAAAAGCGAAAGCGTATTTTTATACATTAAAACGTTACTTTAATTATTTATTTTTCCACGATAAAAGCCTAACTTAAATGAGAATCTGCTATTTTGCTGATGGTGAAAGTATTCACGTGAAACGCTGGTGCCTGCACTTTGCATCACTTGGTCACGAGGTTCACCTTATCTCATTTAAAAATGTTGTATTAGAAAACGTATACACCCATTTCATTGACACCGGAAAAATTGATGTAAAGGGGGGCAACTGGAAAGTACTATTGAAATACAGAGAGGTAAAAAAATTACTGAAAAAGATACAGCCCGATATTTTTCATGCTCATTATGCAACCAGCTATGGCATTACAGGTGCTTTATGCGGTTTTCATCCCTATATCATTACAGCTCTCGGTACGGACATACTGATTAGTCCTGTTCGGTCAAAGCTTTACAAACTGTTACTAAAATTTGCATTTTCAAAAGCCGACTGGATAACTGCTATGGCCGGCCACATGAAGCTTGCCATTGAAAAAATTGGTGTTTCGGCAAACAAAATAAACACAGTACCATTTGGTATTGATCCTGCTGTATTTAATGATACAGCACGTCAGCTTCCGGAAAATAAATTCGTAATTACAAGCACACGCAACTTTGAACCGGTATATAATATCCAACATTTAATACATGCTGTCGCTGAAGCAAAAAAGCAAATACAATCTATCCATTTAAACTTGATTGGAACCGGAACATTGCAACAAGACATTGAAAAACTCGTTAGAGAAAAAAAACTGACAGATGATGTAACTTTTTATGGCAAGATACCTCAGCCAAAAATAGCGGAAATACTCAATAAATCACATGTTTTTGCTTCTGTTTCCCTGTCAGATGGAAACAATATTTCGCTGAACGAAGCAATGGCATGTGGCGCTTACTGTATCGCAACCGACATTCCTGCAAATACGCAGTGGATAACGGATGGCAAAAATGGTTCCTTAGTAAAAATTAATGATGTGAAAGAGTTAACTGATAAAATTGTAAATTCATACCACCATTATCCGGAGCTACAGGCACTGGCTGTGCCTTATAATAAAAAAATCATTAGCGAACGTGCCATTTGGGCAACTAATATGAAAATAGTGGAAAAGAAGTATCAATCTTTAATCAGCAACAAATGAAACCAAAAATTGTAATCATAGGCGCTGGAGGCCACAGCAGGGTTGTCTGCGATGCCATATTAGCGCAAAACATCTATGAAATAGTTGGTTTTCTGGATGGTGGTGTAAGTATTGGTACCACAATTACGCAAGGATATAAAGTGCTTGAAACTCCTGATAATATTGCAAAAATAGCAAGCACAGCAGAATATTTTATTGTGGCGATAGGAAACAATATAACCAGAGAAAGTTTTTTTAATAGCTCAAAAAAATTATTAAAACCTGCCACCATTCTGCATCCTTCCGCTGTAATCGGAATAGAAGTGACTATAGGAGAAGGATGTGTCGCATTAGGAAACAGTGTAATTAATGCGTTCAGCAGCATAGGAAAAAACACAATCATTAATTCATCTGTAGTTGTCGATCACGAGTGTAAAATAGGCAACAATACTCACCTGTCAATAGGAACAATGGTAGGAAGCAATTCCATAATTAGTGATTATTATACTTCAGCAATTGGAGCCAGGTTTGAGTCATTTTCGAAAATAAACTGATTGTGAAACTTTTAATTCTTACACAATATTTTCCACCGGAAATAGGCGCACCGCAAAACCGCTTATACGAATTAGCTGTTCGTCTGAAACAAAAAGGTGTTAATATTAGCGTACTTACTGCAATGCCCAATTATCCGCAAATGGAAATACATGCAGCTTACAAAGGAAAATTCTATCACTACGAAGAAATGAATGGTCTGCATATACATCGTTCCTGGATATATGTAAGTAAAAGTAAAGGCATTTTTAAAAGGCTGCTAAATTATTTTTCATTTGTGAAATCATCCGCATGGGTGGGTTTATTTAAACTTGGTAAATTCGATTTTATTCTTTGCGAAAGTCCTCCCCTGTTCCTGGGAATGACTGCTTATTTTCTGAAAAAAATAAAAGGCGCAAAATTAATTTTCAATGTCTCGGATCTATGGCCCGAAAGTGCTGAAAAATTAGGCTTGGTTCAAAATAAATTTTTTCTGAATATTGCTGCCAGACTGGAAGAATTTATGTACCGGAAATCCGAATTAATAAGCGGCCAAACACAAGGTATAGTAAAAAGTATTTCAGAACGTTTCCCTGATAAAAAAACATATTGGCTACCAAATGGTGTGGATTTAGCCTATTATAATACAAACACAGTGATTACCGATTGGCGGAATAAAAATAATTTCTCCACAGAGGATTTTATTTTGCTTTATGCCGGCATTATTGGACATGCACAAGGCCTGGAAGTTATCATTAAAGCAGCTAAGGAATTAGAAAAATATTCCCGGATTAAATTTGTACTGTTGGGTAGCGGCCCGGAAAAAGAAAAGTTACAAGCACTAAAGCAATCATTGAATACTGGAAATTTATTCTTTTTTGATGCAGTAACAAAAAAGGAAATGCCTAAAATAATTGCTACCATTGATGTTGCTGTAATCCCATTAAAGAAACTTGATTTATTTAAAGGAGCTATCCCTTCAAAAATATTTGAGAACCTGGCAATGAAAAAACCTATTTTACTGGGTGTCGAAGGAGAAGCAAAAGAATTGTTTATTGATGAAGGCAAATGTGGCCTTGCTTTTATTCCCGAAAATGAAAAAGATTTAGCTGTAAAAATTATTGAATTATATAATAATAAAAATGAATTGATAACATTTGGAGAAAACGGTTACAGGTATGTAGAACAAAAGTTTACGCGTGATAAAATAGCTACTGAATTTTGGAATTTTATTAATGAAAATAAATAGTTGAAAAAAGAAAGATTTCATACAAAAGCTCATCTGTACTTAGCAATACTCATTGCTTTTTGTCTTCCTATTGCCAGATTTACACCAATTGTAATTGCTGCTATGGTATTAAACTGGTTGATAGAAGCAGACTTCAAGAATAAATTCCAAGCCATTCTCCAAAATAAATTTGCTCTTTTATTCATTGCCTTTTATCTGCTGCATCTGATAGGATTATTATATACTGAAAATATTAACTCAGGCCTGTTTGATATTCAGGTAAAGCTTTCTTTGCTATTATTTCCTGTAATGCTGGCAAGCCGCCCTCTCAGTAAAGAAAATAAAAATAAAATCTTTGGGGGATTAATTACCGGAGGCCTGGTTTCTTCATTAATAATGCTGACCAGGGCAATTTATATTTACATATCAACCGGATCGAACAAATTTTTTTACACTGAATTTTCAATTTTACTCCATCCCAGTTATTTATCAATGTATCTAAATGTAGCAATCTCGTGGTTATTTATACACCTCTTGCAAAATAAATTCATAGGAAAGAAATTTTTAAGTTTTTCTGCAATGGCGATTATTCTATTCTTTTCTTTTATCACTATTTTGCTTTCCTCAAAAATGGGCTTAATAACAATGGTTATAAGCTACATTTCTTTCCTGTCTTATTATATAATCAACCGAAAAAAATTCTTACTTGGTACTATGGGACTTGCAATAACTCTAGTTTCCATCTATGCTATATTACGTTTTGTTCCGGGAATCAATGCAAGAATCAACAGTGCAATAAACGCAGTTACAAATCCGAATATCGATGTGAAAGATGCAGAAAGTACGGCAGTAAGAATGCTTGTATGGAAGGCCGCCAACCAGGTAATTTCAGAAAATTTTATTGCAGGAGCAGGAACAGGAGATGCTAAAGATGCACTAATAAAGGAATATGAGCGGCAGGGCATGACAGGAGCTTATGAACATAAACTCAATGCCCACAATGAATTTTACCAGGTATTTGTAGCATTGGGGTTAATCGGATTTCTGCTTTTATTAGCACATCTCCTATTTCCTCTTATAGACGCTTTTAGAAATAATAATATTATTTATGTATTATTTCTAATTATTACTATCTTAAACTTCTCAACGGAATCAATGCTTGAGACAGAAGCGGGAGTAATCTTTTTCGCATTTTTCAATTCTTTACTTTGCTTTTCTGAAAATAAAGCCATTAACCCTAGAACCATTGAACCCAATAACCAATAACCAACAATGATCCCATTTTCGCCACCTCATATCAATCAGAAAGCAATAGACGAAGTCACCAAAGTGCTTCAATCTGGCTGGATTACAACAGGCCCTCGTACTAAACTCTTTGAAAAGGAGCTAACCAAATACTGTGGCAACAAAGCTACTTTATGCTTAAACAGCGCTACAGCCGGGCTCGAGATAATGCTTCGCTGGTTTGGGGTTCAGGAAGGTGACGAAGTAATATTGCCTGCTTATACATATTCTGCAACAGGCAATGTTGTAGTTCATTGCGGTGCCACACCTGTTTTTGTGGACGTAAACCCACATGATTTCAATATTTCTGTAGCAAATATAGAAAAAGCAATCACTGCCAAAACAAAGATAATTATGCCTGTTGACTTCGGTGGTTTTCCTTGTGACTACGATGAAATAAATGCATTGGCAGCAAAATATAAAAATATCTTTACAGCTCAAACCGAAGAACAGAAAACTCTTGGCCGCATCTTAGTTCTGTCGGACTCGGCACATTCCTTTGGTGCCTGGTACAAAAGTAAACGAGCTGGTGCATTAACAGATGTTTCGGTATTCTCCTTTCATGCTGTTAAAAACCTGACAACAGCCGAAGGCGGTGCTGTTGCTTTAAACCTGCCCGCCCCTTTCGATAATGAAGCTGTCTATAAAACTTTATGTATAAAAACACTACACGGACAAGATAAAGATGCACTTGCAAAAACACAAAAAGGTAATTGGCGCTATGATATTGTAGAAGCCGGTTATAAGTGCAACATGACCGATATTATGGCTGCAATAGGCCTTGTAGAGCTTGAATATTATGATTCTGATACTTTAAAAATTCGTGAACATATTTTTGAGCAATATGATGCAGCCTTCTCTAAATACGAGTGGGCACAGCTACCTGAATATAAAAACAGCAATAAAACTTCATGCTATCACTTATATCCACTTCGTATAAAAGGAATCAGTGAAACGGAAAGAGATCCTATCATCAAAGAAATATTTGATCATGATGTTTCAGTTAATGTACATTTTATTCCTGTTCCCATGATGAGTTTTTATAAAAAATTAGGATACGATATCAGCAACTATCCTATAACATTTGATAATTACGCACGCGAAATTTCTTTACCCGTTTATTATGATTTAAATGATAATATGGTAAAACAAGTGATTACAGCCGTCATAAAGTCCGTGGAGAAAGTAATCGCTGATATACCCTCAAATTAATCTATCTTATTAACTTCTTCCCTCTTCTTTGGAGAGGGACTTAAAGGGTGAAGTCATTATGAAACGCGTATTCGATATACTTTTTTCTTCTGTTGGATTAATACTTCTATTCCCATTCTTTATTCTTATTTGTCTTTCAATTGTTTTAGACTCACGCGGTAGAATATTTTATAAACAGGTAAGAGTTGGTAAAAACAACAAAGATTTCTATCTGTTTAAATTCCGTTCCATGCGGACAGATGCCGACAAAAAAGGATTATTAACCGTTGGAGGCCGCGATAGTCGTATCACCCGAGTTGGTTATTTTATTCGCAAATATAAAATTGATGAACTGCCACAACTGTTAAATGTATTTATCGGTGATATGAGTCTTGTTGGCCCCCGTCCTGAAGTGCGCAAATATGTTGATATGTACAATACAGAACAAAAAAAAGTATTGACTGTAAAACCAGGCATTACAGATTATGCCAGTATAGAATACAGCAATGAAAATGAATTACTTGGCAAAGCACAAGATCCGGAAAAAGTATATATTGAAGAAATTATGCCGGCAAAACTCAAACTCAACCTCAAATACATAGCCGAACAGGGAGTTGCAACAGATATTAAAATTATTCTTAAAACAGTAGCTAAAATACTATGTTAACTATACCCTTATACCAATAACCAAAACATCATCTACCTGCTCGTTCCGTCCTTTCCAATTTTTGAATGTTTCAAATATCGAGCTACGTTGCTCTTTCATTGACTTATCGCTTAATGATAAAATCAAGTCCTGCAGGCATCTGGATTTGAATTTTTTGTTATCCGCTCCACCAAACTGATCAGCAAATCCATCACTGAATAGGTAAAAACTATCACCTTTTTTCAACTGTACAGACTGATTTTCAGGGCGGTTTAGCTGTTCCTGAATAGTACCAACTGTTAATTTTGAAGCTTTTATTATACTAAGTTTACTCTCGGAAACGATATACAATGGATTATTGGCACCAGCATATTCAAGAAATTTTGACTCTTTATCAAAAACACATAATGCCATATCCATACCATCTTTAATGGCGTTATACTCACCCTGATGCAACATTTTCCTAATGATACTATCCATTGTAGCCAGCACTTTAGCCGGTTCAACAATACCTAACTCGTTTACTGTTTGATACAATGCGTTATGCCCGACAATACTTAGTAAAGCTCCTGGCACTCCATGGCCTGTACAATCAACAGCTGCAACAATAATTTTGCTGCCATGTTCCGAAACCCAATAAAAATCTCCACTTACAATATCTTTTGGTTGATATAAAATGAAATACTCAGACAGAATCCCATCTATATGGTCAACAGAAGGCAATATCGCATTCTGCAAACGTTTCGCGTAATTAATACTATCTGTTATATTCTTATTTTTTTCTTCAATCAGAACATTCTGTTCCCTTAATATCCGGTTCATTCTCCTATTGAAAAAAAACAATTTGAATAGAATCAATGCAATTGCCACAATTAAACCAGTAATACAAAAGAAAAAATCTCTGTGGGTACTTTTGTAGCAGACAATACTCTCATCCCCACTCCCCGAAAAAACAGGAGTATGCTCATGCGACAGTGCATTTAACGTATCCTGTAAGGTTGGCTGAGCATGAACATCCACCATTACAAACAATACAAGAATCAAATAAATATAGTTCTTCATACAATTCGCATTAATAAATACTTTTAGTAAAGATAAATGTTTTTCAAAAACAGGCAAACTGCTATAATAAATAGCAATTTCAACAAAAATAGAAAGCTCGCTATTGAGTTTATTATCTTTGAAAGTATGATAGAAAATGAGAATGAAATAAAATACTTCAAAGGAAGAGGAGCACAAATCAACACTTCCAACAAGTTTTTGAAAAACAGCTATGTAGAAGAACATCATGAAATGCTGGATGAACCTTTAATGAACGATGAAAAAACACAAATTCTGTTTGAATACCCAAAGAAAATAATCAACACTGTAAAAAGCCCTGACATATTTGCCATATACTCCATGAATCCTTACCAGGGATGTGAACATGGCTGTATCTATTGTTATGCGCGTAACTCCCATGAATACTGGGGATACAGTGCAGGACTTGACTTCGAACGTAAAATTATTGCTAAACCTAATGCTCCTCAATTGCTGGAACAACAACTGATGAATAAAAACTGGAAAGTTTCACCTATTATGTTCTCCGGAAATACTGATTGTTACCAGCCTATAGAACGCAAATTAAAAATCACACGTCAGATGCTCGAAGTGCTTCTAAAATTTCGTCATCCGGTTGGCATGATTACAAAGAACAACGTGATATTGCGTGATATCGACATACTGCAGGAACTCGCAAAACTTAAACTGGTTCATGTAATGGTTTCCATCACAAGCCTGAAAGAAGAACTTCGGTTAAAAATGGAACCCCGCACTGTCACTGCAAAAAACAGATTAAAAGTAATTGAACAATTAAATAAAGCCGGTATACCAACAGGTATAATGACAGCCCCAATTATTCCCGGACTAAACAGCAGTGAGATTCCACAACTGATTGAAGCAGCAGCTAATCACAGTGCTGTTACTGCGGGTTATACTATTGTACGTTTAAATGGCGCTATAAAAGACATTTTCACTGACTGGATTCATAAAACTTTTCCCGATCGCGCAGAAAAAGTCCTGCATCAAATAGCAGAAGCACACGGTGGCACTCTAAACAACAGTCGTTATAACAAACGTATGAGTGGTGAAGGAAATATAGCAGGAGCTATTAAACAGTTGTTCAATATGGCCGTAAAAAAACACCTTTCCGGTCGCGAAAGGTTTGATTACGATTTAACAGCATTTAGAAGGCCGGGAGAAACACAACAACTGGAGCTATTTTAAAAATCTATAAAAGTCCGTTTTAACCCTCTATTAAATCTCTGATAACAACAGAGGCACACACACTGCCAAATGTTGCTGGTAAGTAAGATATGGTACCATATGCTGATTTTTTAAAATTACTTCCATCCGTAAACATCAATGATTCTTTAATGTGTTTCTCAGGAGAAAAAACAGCTTTTATTCCTTTTTTAATACCCAATTCTTTCAAGCGTTTGCGTATATACTGTGCAAACGGACAATTATATGTTTCCGAAATATCTACCACTCGCAATTGTGTTGGATCAAGCTTTGCCCCCGCTCCCATCGAACTTACAATACGTACTTTTTTTTCATAAGCCGTTTTAATAAATGTAATCTTTGGAGTAATACTATCAATAGCATCTATCACATAATCAAAAGATTCGGAAAGCAATTGCTCTGCTCTTTCAGGAGTGATAAATTCTTTAACAACATTAAGCTTCAATTCAGGATTTATAGCTAATAATCGCTCTGACATCACATCAGCCTTAGACATACCATGCGTGGTTGCAAGTGCCGGCAATTGCCTGTTTCTGTTGCTTGGATCAACAACATCTCCATCAACTATTGTCATTTTCCCAATGCCTCCTCTGCAAATAAATTCAGCAGCAAATGAACCAACACCTCCCATACCCACCACAAGCACATGTGCATTTTGCAGCTTCATCAGTTTTTCTTTACCAATAAGCAGTTCCGTACGCGACAACCATTTTAAATCACTCATATTTTAAATAACTGTTTAAAGTTCAAAAATACTTTTTCCCTGAGTCTGCCAACATGCATATTTTTCAGTTCAGCAGCTTTTTCAAAAATAGTTTTAATTGATACATCCGCATCATCTGTTTCTAAAAATAGTTTTTCAGTTGTTAGTGTTGATATTAATTTCGAAGCGTTCGATCTGCTTTCTAACAATGCTTTACCAAAGGATATATAAAAGCCATTCTTTAGCAATTCCAGCATAATTTGTTGGTTATTATTATACCCGTGAACAATAAGCGGTACAGAAATTTTACACTCTTTTTTTATACGTATTAAATCATTAAAAGCTTTAACACAGTGAGTGATGACAGGTTTTTGAACCTTTTCAGCAATGTTCAGTTGTTCTTTAAAAATAGTTTCTTGTTTGTCTAAGGAAACATTAATAAGCCTGTCCAATCCGCACTCTCCAATAGCCAGAACGCCAGGCTTTGACGCTAAGGATTTTAATTTATCCAAATCTTGTTCTAATGAATCAAAATTTATATACCAGGGATGTATACCAACAGAACAATAAATACCATCCACATATCTTTCAGGAGATAAATTAAGAATAAATAATTCATCTTTTCCGAAGCAATGGTGAGTATGAATATTTATGAATGGTGCTCTGTTATCCATTATCTCCATCAAACAATCTACCCAACCCGCCTAAAACACTTCCTTCCTCTTTTCCATTATTCGCGTAAGCCATCATACGGCCGGCTAAACGACTAACAGGCAGTGACTGTATCCATACAGTTCCAGACCCTTTCAATGTTGCAAAAAATAAACCTTCACCACCGAATATGGTATTTCGTATTCCTCCTACAAACTGAATATCATAATTAACTTCATGTGTAAATGCCACAATACAGCCAGTATCAACCTTTACCAGCTCTCCAGGCATTAATTTTTTTTCAATAATCATTCCGCCCGAATGAACAAATGCCATTCCATCCCCTTCTAATTTTTCCATGATAAAACCTTCACCACCGAATAAACCTGTTCCTAATTTTTTTTGAAATTCAATACCAATGGAAACGCCTTTAGCAGCACACAGAAACGCATCCTTCTGGCAAATGAGCCTTCCATTCAGTTTGCTCAAATCCATTGGAATGATTTTTCCGGGATAAGGAGAAGCAAACGTAATTCGTTTCTTTAAATTTCCAATATTGGTAAATGCTGTCATAAACAAACTTTCGCCAACAAGCAAACGCTTACCCGCAGAAAATAGCTTATCCATAAAGCTGCTTTGCTGCTTTGAGCCATCACCAAAAATTGTATCCATACGGATACCATCATCCATCATCATAAAGTTGCCTGCCTCTGCAATTACTATTTCATTTGGGTCAAGCTCAATTTCTACACATTGCAGTTCTTCACCCAATATCTTATAATCTATTTCGTGATTTGCTATCATAAGTTTTTTTATTCTCTTAATTCTTCTTAAAAGTACAATTTAAAATCCATAACTATTCATTATCTGTAACCCACCTGATTCGTTATCCGTAACCTACATATTCCTCCTATACTGCCCTCCCACCTCAAAAAGTGCATTGGTAACCTGGCCTAAAGAACAATATTTTGTAGTTTCCATAAGGCTTTCAAACATATTGTGATTCCGAATTGCTGTCGACTGAAGCTCATGCAGTAGCTCAGAAGCCTTTTCGGTATTACCTTTTTCAAGCTCAGCCAACATAGCTATCTGGTATTGCTTCTCCTCATCGGTTGCACGAATAACTTCTTTTGGAATGATTGTAGGAGAACCTTTTGAAGATAGAAATGTATTTACGCCAATAATTGGGTATTCACCTGTATGTTTTAATGTTTCATAGTATAAACTTTCTTCCTGAATCTTACTGCGCTGATACATCGTTTCCATAGCACCCAATACTCCTCCACGCTCACTGATTCGCTCAAACTCAGAAAGCACAGCCTCTTCTACAAGGTCTGTCATATCTTCAATAATAAATGAGCCCTGTAACGGATTTTCATTCTTTGCCAGCCCAAGCTCACGGTTAATGATCAATTGAATTGCCATCGCTCTGCGTACTGACTCCTCTGTAGGTGTAGTAATAGCTTCATCATAAGCATTTGTGTGAAGCGAGTTACAATTATCATAAATGGCATACAACGCTTGTAATGTGGTACGTATATCATTAAAATCAATTTCCTGAGCATGCAGCGATCTTCCACTGGTTTGAATATGATATTTCAGCATTTGCGAACGCTCATTGGCTTTATACTTCAGCTTCATTGCTTTTGCCCATATCCTGCGGGCTACACGACCTATTACTGAATACTCCGGATCAATACCATTACTGAAAAAGAAAGAAAGATTAGGAGCAAACTGATTTACATCCATACCGCGACTGATGTAATATTCTACAAATGTAAAACCATTGGATAATGTAAGTGCCAGCTGTGTTATAGGATTAGCACCGGCTTCAGCAATATGATAACCGGAAATTGAAACAGAATAAAAATTACGAATATTATTTTTGATAAAATATTCCTGCACATCTCCCATTAAACGCAATGCAAACTCTGTAGAAAAAATACAAGTGTTTTGCGCCTGATCCTCTTTCAAAATATCAGCTTGTACTGTACCTCTTACAACACTCAGTGTTTCCACTTTTATTTTTTCATACACCTCTTTTGGCAAAACCTGGTCGCCTGTAACACCTATTAACATCAGGCCAAGGCCATCATTCCCTTCCGGCAATTTACCCTGGTATTGCGGACATTTTACTTTTTTCTTCCTGTATATCTCCTCAATCTTTTTACTCACCTCCGCTTCCAAACCATTCTTTTTAATATGCAGTTCACATTGCTGATCAATAGCAGCATTCATGAAGAATCCGGCCAAAATAGCAGCAGGCCCGTTAATCGTCATACTCACCGATGTTTTGGGATTGCAAAGATCAAAACCGCTATACAATTTTTTTGCATCATCCAAACAGCAAATAGAAACTCCGGAATTGCCAATCTTTCCATAAATATCCGGCCTGATAGCAGGATTTTGCCCATACAACGTAACACTATCAAACGCTGTACTCAAACGGTGAGCATCCATACCCAGACTTACATAATGAAAACGCCTGTTTGTACGTTCCGGCCCACCCTCCCCTGCAAACATACGGGTTGGATCTTCCCCTTCACGTTTGAAAGGAAATACACCTGCAGTGTATGGAAATTCGCCAGGTACATTTTCCTGCAAACTCCATTTTAAAATATCACCCCAGGCTTCATAACGGGGAGTTGCTATTTTAGGAACCTGTATATGGGAAAGCGATTCATAATGTGTCTTTATTTTTATTTCTTTGTCACGAACCTTAAAAATAAAATATTCGTTTTTGTATTGTTGTACTTTGTCTGTCCAGCCTTCCAGAATTTTTTTGTTGCGGCCATCCAATTCCAATTCAACATCTTTATAAAGCCTTTCCAGAGAAGCAATTAATTCATTATCTGTTGATATCACCCTCGTCAAAGGTTTCTTTACACTATCAATCGTTTTTCGGATAGAATATAAGCTTTGTGCAATCTCCTTTTGATCATTTACCCATTTATCATAAGCACGGTTACTCTCGGAAATCTCAGATAAATAACGTGTTCTGTGAGGAGGAATAATATATATCTTCTCACTCATCTCATCAGTTACCTCAAAGTATGACTTCAAATCAGCACCGGTCTTTTCTACCAGTTTGTTGATAATAGCTTTATATAACCTGTTCATCCCCGGATCGTTAAACTGCGATGCAATGGTTCCATAAACAGGTATATTCTCATCATCTGCCTCCCACAATTCACGACTTCGCCTGTACTGCTTTTTAACATCTCTCAAAGCATCCATAGCACCACGTTTATCAAACTTATTTACAGCTATAATATCAGCAAAATCAAGCATATCAATCTTTTCAAGTTGTGTAGCAGCACCATATTCCGGTGTCATCACATACAAACTCATATCACTATGTTCGGTAATTTCTGTATCGCTCTGCCCTATACCTGAAGTTTCGAGGATGATTAAATCATAATTGGCCGCTTTTAAAATCTCTATTGTCTCTTTCACATGTTTCGACAACGCCAGGTTACTTTGACGGGTTGCCAGTGACCGCATATACACACGTTTGTTTTTAATCGAATTCATACGTATACGATCCCCAAGTAATGCCCCTCCAGTCTTACGTTTTGAAGGGTCAACTGAAATAATTGCAACCGTTTTATCCTTAAAATCAATAAGAAATCTCCTTACTAATTCATCTACCAAACTTGACTTACCCGCACCTCCCGTACCTGTAATACCAAGCACAGGTACAACTTTTGTTTTGACACTTTTCTCAATTTCATTACTGATTTGTGCAAACTCTTTTGGAAAATTTTCAGCAGCAGAAATTAAACGGGCAATCGATTTTACATCCTTCTCCTTCAGGCGTTTAACTTCACCATTCAAATTAGTTCCTGTCGGGAAATCACACTTCTCCAACATATCATTGATCATCCCTTGTAATCCCATCGCACGGCCATCGTCCGGTGAATAAATACGCGCAATACCGTACTTATGCAATTCTTCTATTTCAGAAGGCAAAATGGTTCCTCCACCCCCGCCAAATATTTTGATATGCCCACAGCCATTTTCCTTCAGGAGATCATACATATACTTAAAAAATTCATTATGGCCCCCCTGGTAGGAAGTAATAGCTATCGCATTAGCATCCTCCTGTATAGCACAATCTACAATTTCCTGTACGCTGCGATCATGTCCCAGATGAATCACTTCTGCACCACTTGCCTGGATAATCCTGCGCATAATATTAATTGCAGCGTCATGCCCGTCAAATAACGATGCTGCCGTAACAATCCTGATTTTATTTTTTACCTTATAAGGTTCCTCTTGTACCATTTTCAATGACGTAGTTTTTGCATTTTTACAAATATACTGGTTCTTAGTGATTTTGCAAAAGCACATAGAACCAGTTAGACTGAGCGCAAACCCGGTAGCTATCTGGTTTGCAAATGCTTGGAAACTCTATGCAACTTTTTCCCATCCCCATTTATCTTCGATGTATCACTAAAAAAATGAAACAAATACCTTTTTTTTACTCATCAAAAAAAATTAGAAAAACAAACCGTATGTTCATCACCTAAAAGCCACATTTTTAATTATTTATACCTGTGTAAATTGGTAACTTTTTATGTCTTTTTTTCGTAACATTATGAAAGTTTTTAAAATGAGGTATTGGCTATTTATATTATTTACTTTTTTTTCTTTTCTTTCCTTTTCCCAGTGCCCAACTGCGATTAATGTAAACCTTACATCCAGCCCCAGCGCTTCATTCAGTAATTCTTATTCAACAATAGGCCCTTTAACAACAGCAAATAACTGTTGCCCTAATGTAGCAGCACCAGGAGAAAAATGTATTAAATTCAGCATCACGCTTCATCCGAATGCCGGAGGGATACGTTTTGAAATGAATCCTGGCGTTAACTCAGGAATATATCGGATTGGCTGCAGCTCAACCCCTGTAAATGTTGGCTCAACTGTTTGCCTGCAGGGCCCCGGCCCCCATATTTTAACTTTTTGCAATACAGTGCCAGTCACTTCACTTTTTAAAATCACATCGTTGCCAAAGCCAACTGCAGGGCCAGATATCTCAATAAGCCAGGGATGCTCACGAATGATAAATGCAGGAGGTTTTGACTCTACCGCAGTTACCTGGACAGCTGTTCCAACCAATGCCGTATACAACAGTTATTTATCCTGCACCAACTGCCTGAAACCAACAGTTACTCCCGGCTCTTCACCACCTCCTTATGTCGACTATAAAATTTGCGGAACTTCTTTCTGTGGTAGCATTTGCGATACGGTAAGAGTATTTTTTACATCTCCGCTTTCTGTTACCGTTACTCCGCCTAACCCTGCAATTTGCAATAACCAAACCCCCAATTCAACTACAATTACTGCTACCGGCAGCGGAGGCTCCGGCTCCTATTCATACCTGTGGAATAATATCAATACTTCTCCTACCATTACTGTTCCTGGAGGATATTATACGATTGTACTATCGGATGGTGCAGGGTGTTCTACCTCTGCAATTATAGAAGTAAAAAAATTCACTGTACCGGTTGCCTCCAATGCTGGTCCTGATAAAACAGTATGTAAACAAAATCCAACAACAACATTAAATGGCAGTGTTCAGGGTGCATACGGAGGCGTGTGGTCCGGTGGTGGTGGAATATTCAGTCCGAATAATGCTACGATCAATGCTGCCTACACCCCTACTCCCCTCGAACTGGCTGCAGGATTTGTGGATTTAACATTAACTACAATAGGAAATGGTACTTGCACAGCCGCCTCAGATGTAGTTAGAATTAATTATGATAATTTTACAGGAGTAGTTTCTATTACACCAACAGCCATTAGCTGCTATGGTGGTAATAATGGCAGTGCCACAGTAAATATCACTGGTGGTTCCCTCCCACACACTTATAGCTGGAATACCGTTCCCGCACAAACAACTGCCACTGCTGCAAATTTAAGCCTTGGAACATACACAGTTACAGTTACCAATTCTATCGGTTGTACCTCAACAACAACCGTTGTAATTACTCAACCTGCGTCAATAGCTCTTGCTTCTTCCATTACACCAGTTACCTGCCCGGGCGGAAATAATGGTTCTGTTTCAATTACAGCTACTGGCGGAACTCCTCCGTTCTCATATCTATGGCAACCGGGTGGAGAAACAACTGTAACAGTTAATGGCAAACAGGCTGGAACATATACGGTTACAGTAACTGACTCGAAAGGCTGCCCGCAACAAGCTAATTATACTATTATTCAACCTACTGCTATTTCCATTTCACTTACTCCTACCCCCGTGTTTTGTTATAATGGGAATGACGGAAAGGCTGTATCTAATGTTTCGGGAGGAACACCTCCTTTCTCATATAATTGGAGCTCAGCGGCTACATCACCCGATGCTTTAGGATTACAAGCAGGCTCCTATACACTCACCGTTACTGATATTTTAGGATGCATTTCTTCCAACTCTGTTACTATTACTCAGCCATCACCATTTATTGCAAACACAGTTTCCATTAATGAATCTTGCAGCTACAATAACGATGGAAGTGCAACCGTAAACGCAACCGGAGGAAACCCCAACTATACCTATCTTTGGCAGCCAGGCTCACTCACCTCTGCAACCGTAAATAACCTTGCAAGCGGAACATACACTGTCACCGCTACAGACAATAAAGGTTGTACTGCTACCGGCTTTGCAACAATCAATGAACCGGCACCATTAACTATAAACTTTATCAGCCAGATAAATGTGAGTTGTTTCGGAGGAAATGATGGATTTGTAACAGCAAGTCCCTCTGGAGGTACTCCACCATGTACTTACCTGTGGTCAACTGGGGGAGCCACCACATCCAGCCGGAATAATTTACAAGCAGGAACATATACGGCAACAATTACTGATACAAAAGGATGTACCTCAACAAATTCTGTAATAATTACAGAACCATCAGCACCACTAAGCATAAGCAATGCTATAGTTACCGATGCAAGCTGTAATGGAGGTAATAATGGCTCTATAGCCGTAACACCTGCCGGAGGAACTGCTCCTTATATCTATTTATGGCAGCCGGGCAATAAAACAACAGCAACCATTGATAATCTCACTGCTGCAACCTATACACT